>RZZR01000009.1 GCA_009929795.1 Deltaproteobacteria bacterium
CCTGTATCTGGTTCTGGTCGGGGCATGACCGGAGCCGACGGCAGAAGATAGGAAGAACCCCATGTGTGCACGAGATGACCAGGGTCTGGTTTTGATCGTCGGGCGATGTCCGGAGGAGACTGGAGCTCTGGCTCGGCAGTTCGAAAAGGAGTTCAGGACTTTGATTGTTTCTTCCGTGGACGAGGCTATGGAGCGGATCAACGAGGTCGAGAATCTTGACGCCGTAATCCTTGGCGTCGAAACCGCCCAATGCGACGGATACACCGAATGCCTTCGCCTGGCCCGGTATTGGGCCGGCAGGCAGATCCCAATCCTGCTTTTCTCCAATTCCGATCGCGAGTTGGATCCTCTTCGTGCCCTGGAATGCGGAGCCGTGGACGTTTTGACCGGGCCTTTGCCGGAGAATCTTCTGTTGGCCAGACTTCGGGTCCATGTGGGTCTCAAGCGGCAGCGGGATCTCCTGGAGCGCATGGCCACTTTAGATGCCCTTACAGGCATGGCCAATCATAGGAAGTTCGAAGAGATGCTGACCAGGCATTGGCGGCACGCCGCACGATACTGCTCCCCCATCTCCATCATTCTCTTGGAACTCGTCAAACCCTCCGGCCAAGAACTTCCCGGCTGGGAACCTGAGGAAAACCGCCTGATCCATGTGGCCGAGGTGGTCAAGGACGGTGGTCAGAGGCCCCTCGACGTGGCGGCCAGATTGGAGACGTTGCGCTTTGGCCTGTTGCTGCCCGAGACCGAACACGAGGGGGCCATCCATGTGGCCAGGGTCATTCTGGAAAGTGTGTCGGGAGTTCGGGAGGCCTGTCCAGGTACGGATGACAAGGCGACGGCCGTCTGCATCGGTGTCTACTCGGCGAGCCCGGAGCAGGGAGACGAGGTAAGCGATTTCTTGGGCCGGGCCGAGACGGCCCTGCGCGAGGCCAGGGAATCCGGGCCGAACACCATGAAGGCCTGTTTCGATTGAAAGGGGGCAGCATCCAAATGAAAAACCCGGCCAAAGCCGGGTTTTTCATTTCAGGGCAGGTTTCGGCTAGGGCCAGATCTCGATTTTTTCGGTCATGGGGAAGTAGTAGGGAGTCTCGGGGCCGTACCATTTGTCGTAGATTTTCTGGTAGGTGCCGTCGAGCCACATGTCCTGGATGGTGAAATTGATGGTGTCCCGCCATTTGGAATCGTCCTCGGGCAGGCCGATGCCGTAGGGCTCGTCGCTGAAGAAGTCGCCCACCAGTTCATACTTGCCCGGCTCCTGGGCGGCGTAGCCCAGAAGTATGGTGCTGTCGGTAGACCATCCGGCGACGCGGCCCATCTTCAGCGCCTGGAAACACTCGGATTCTTTCTGATAGGAGATGACGTTCTTCTCGTAGTCAGGATCGCCGAGGTCCTTGAGCAGCTTTTTGACATTGATCTCCGAGGTCGTGCCCTGCATGGTGGCAATCTTCTGGCCGACGAAGTCCTCAGACTTCTTGAATTTTCCTCGAGGGGCCAGGATCTTCTGGCCGTCGAAGAAATAGGTGATGGAAAAGTCAATGGATTTGTCACGTTCCCGTTTGTGGGTCATGTTGGCCACGGACATGTCGATGCGGCCCTGCTGGACGAAGGCGATGCGGGTCTTGTTATTGACCTGGACACGCTCCAGTTTGCAGCCTAGGCGCTTGGCGATTTCCTCGGCGATGTCCACATCGAATCCGACCCATTCCTTGTTTTCGTTGTAGAAGCCCCCGGGGATGGAATCGGACATGATTCCGGCCCGGATGACCTTGTCCTTCATGACTTTGTCATAGGTGGGGCCGGCCGTGGCGGTCTGGGCCAGAATCAGACACAGGGCCGCGGCAAGGACGACTGGTTTCCACATGCGCATTTTTTAATCTCCTTTGGTTGATGGGGTTGCAAAAAAGACCCATTGGCCGGAAGTTCCGGTCAATGGGTCAAAATTTTGTCCAGAAAGGCCCGAGTCCGCTCGTTTTCAGGGCTGGAGAAGAAAATGTCCGGGGTGTTTTCCTCGACCAGGCGGCCACCGTCCATGAAGATGACCCGGTCAGCTACCTCCCGGGCGAAGCCCATCTCGTGGGTCACGCAGAGCATGGTCATGCCCTCCCGGGCCAGGTTTTTCATGACGTCCAGGACTTCGTTGATCATTTCCGGGTCCAGGGCCGATGTTGGCTCGTCGAAGAGCATGATCTTTGGCTGCATGGCCAGGCCCCGGGCGATGGCCACACGCTGCTGCTGTCCCCCTGAGAGTTGGGCAGGATATTCGTGGGCTTTTTCGGGGATGTTGACTTTACGCAGCAGATCCATGGCCAGGTCCTTGGCCTCGGTTTTCGAGAGTTTTCGGACCAGGGTAGGGGCTAGAACGACGTTCTCCAGGACGGTCATGTGGGGGTAGAGGTTGAACTGTTGGAAGACGAAGCCGATTTCGGCCCTAAGAAGCGTCAGGTTGACGTCCTCGGCGTTGATGTCCACGTCATCGACGACGATGCGGCCCTGTTGGATGGGTTCAAGACGGTTGATGCAGCGGATCAGGGTGCTTTTGCCCGAACCGCTGGGCCCGCAGACGACTATGACCTCGCCCTTGGAGACCTGCAGGGATACATCCTGCAGAACATGCAACTCACCGAACCATTTATGGATATGTTCAATTTCGATCAATGAGGATTCCCCTTCGGCCTGTAAGCCAGAACTCCACTAGCAGAAGAGCCGACGGGGGGCAAGCAGGGTTGGAACTGTGTTGCAATCGCCTGTTCTTGAGGCTATGAACCGTCCATGTCCCAGCAGAAGAGCGTGTTATTCGTCTGTCGTCCTGAGATCGTCACCCCGATGTTTTCCGAGTTCAAGAAGTCGGGGGTTGAGCTGACCATGGCTGACGGAGTGCAGGAGGCCTTGCGGGCCATTGTGGGCAGACGGCCTGATCTGATCGTCTCCCAGGCCTTTCTTCCCGGGTACCGGGCTCTGGATCTCCTCAAGGCTCTCCCCGAAGACGGTCCTCCGGTAGTGGTCTTTTCAGAACAGGCGACGGCTGAGGAGGCCCGACGGACGATGGAGGAGGGGGCCGTCGACTATTGGTCCGGCCGTCCGGATGCGGAACGCATCCGCCTGGTCATGCCCAGGTCTGAACCCGAGCCTATGGCTACGGCGTCCGTGCCTTCGGCCGCCACCGGCCCAACCCGGATCATCGGGGGACACCTTCTGGTTCGCCAGGTTCTTCAACTGGCCAGGCAGGTGGCCAGGTCCAAGGCCACTGTGCTCATCTCCGGCGAATCGGGCACAGGCAAGGAGATGTTTGCCCGTTTTCTGCACCAGCAATCGGATCGTCGGGACGGACCTTTTGTGGCCGTTAATTGTGCGGCCCTGCCCGAGCATTTGCTGGAGAGTGAGCTTTTCGGGCATGAAAAGGGGGCCTTCACCGGAGCCATCAACCGCAAGATGGGCAAGTTCGAGCTGGCCAGCGGCGGGACCCTGCTCTTGGACGAGATATCGGAGATGGATCTGTCCCTGCAGGCCAAGCTTCTTCGGGCTCTTCAGGAGGGGGAGATTGACCGAGTGGGCGGAACCGAACCGGTTGCCGTAGATGTCCGGGTCCTGGCCACGACTAATCGAGACATCGAGGAGAGCGTACGGAACAAGGAATTCCGCCAGGACCTCTACTATCGTTTGAACGTTATTCCCCTCAAGCTTCCTCCGTTGCGGGAGCGAGGTGAAGACATAATGCTGCTGGCCAAGTATTTCGTTGACCGGAACTGCAAGACCTACGGGCTGAATAGACTCGAACTCTCCGATGAGGCCAAATCCTGGATGCTCGGGCACGACTGGCCGGGAAACGTCCGGGAGCTTCAGAATCTCATGGAGCGGGCTGTGCTTTTGGCCGGACCGGGACCCATTGGCCCAGTCCACTTCCTGCTGGACGGGGAACTGCCTCTTCTGGATGACGAACCTTCTCTCGGCTCCGAGACATCGGGAGAGGGCCCTGCCGGGACCATGGAAGTGGCCGAGGTCATGCCCCTGCACGAAATGGAAAAGCTGATGATTTTAAAGAGCCTTGACCGGACATCAGGTAACCGGACCCAGGCCTCACAGCTGCTGGGCATCTCGGTCCGGACCCTGAGAAACAAGCTGAACGAATACCGCAAGCAGGGCTTCGACGTCGAGTGAGGTCCACATGGCGGTCAAAACGATACGAAAGAGGGAGACGATGGGAGTACTGAACAGACAGGTTGGCGGGTTCATTGAAAACTCATCCTGGATCAGGAGGATGTTCGAGGCCGGGGCCGAACTCAAGAAACGTTACGGCGAAGAGAACGTCTTCGATTTCAGCCTGGGGAATCCGGACCTTCCCCCTCCGCCAGACGTGGGGGCGGCCCTGCGGGCTCTGGCCGACACGGCTGACCGGCCCTTTGCCTTCGGGTACATGCCCAACGCGGGCTATCCCGATCTGCGGTCACGTCTGGCCGGACATTTGGGGGCCGAACAGGGAGTCGTCCTGGAACCCGGCCATGTCCTGGTGACCTGCGGCGCAGCCGGGGGCCTGAACGTCATCCTCAGGGCCGTTCTCGAACCCGGGGAGGAAGTCCTCTGCCCGGCCCCGTTTTTCGTAGAATACACATTTTATGCTCAGAATTTCGGTGGGGTGCTTCGGCCAGTTCCGTGCAGAACTCCGGACTTCGGTCTCGACCTTGAGGCCATGGCCGCAGCCCTCAGCGAAAAGACCAGGGTCGTGCTCATCAACTCCCCCAACAATCCCACCGGTCGGATCTACGGCAGAGACGAGCTCGAGGCCTTGGCCGGTATGCTTCGTGAGCATGGAGCCAAGACCGGGCGGCCGGTTTTTCTGATTTCGGACGAACCGTACCGGTTTCAGGCCTACGACGGCATTGAGGTTCCATCGGTTCTGCCCCTCTACGGCTACGCTCTGGTGGTATCGTCGTTTTCCAAGAACCTGTCCCTGGCCGGAGCCAGGCTGGGCTACGTCATCGTTAATCCGGCCATGCCCGAAGGGGTGACCCTGATGAACGGACTGATCCTGGCCAACAGAATTCTCGGTTTCGTCAATGCCCCGGCCATCGCCCAGCAGATTCTTGGCCGAGTGTTGGGTTCCGGAGTGGACGTGTCCGTGTATGACGCCCGCCGTCGAGCCATGGCCCGAATTCTGACCGAGGCCGGGCTGGAGTTCTGCATGCCCGGTGGAGCGTTCTATTTTTTTCCCAGGGTTCCGGTGGACATGCCTGATCCGGAGTTCACCGCCCGTCTCATGGAGGAACGAATTCTGGCCGTGCCAGGCTCGGGGTTCGGCATGCCGGGATATTTCAGAATGGCCTTTTGCGTCGACGAGAAGGTTATTGCCGGGGCCGGACGTGGGCTGGCTCGGGTGGTCCAGGCTCTGCGGTCCGAGCGATCCTGAGGGCTCAATCCCGGTTGGCGGCTAGATATTCGGAGATGGCTCGGTCGTAGGCCGAGAGCAGGGAAAAGGTCCGGGCCGCTAAATTCCGTCTGGTCACCAGACCCAGGATCATGCCGTTGGTTGTCAGTTCCTTCATGATCTCCGGGTACAGGTCGATTTCGGGAACCACGGCCACGGAATGGTAGTTCTTGGCCGAGGCCCTGAGCATGGTCGGCCCTCCGACATCAATGGATTCCACGGCGGTCTTCAGGTCGGCCCCGGCCCGGACGGCCTTGTCGAAGGCGTAGAGGTTGACGCAGACTAGGTCGAAGGGCCGGAGGCTGAATTCATCCAAGATCCCCATGTGGCCCGGATTGTCCTTGTCGGCCAGGATGCCGGCGTGGACATGAGGGTGCAGGGTCTTGACCCGACCGTCGAGCATCTCCGGAAAACCGGTCACGGATTCGACGGCCGTGACCGGAAGGCCAGCCCCGCTCAAAGTCTTCATGGTTCCGCCGGTGGACACCAGCTCCACTCCCTGTCCGGAAAGAAATCCGGCAAACTCCGTAAGCCCGCTTTTGTCCGTGACGCTCAAAAGCGCTCTTCGAATCCGCAACTCTTTCATGTTGTATTTACTCCTTGATTTGTGTTTGGGTTCAGTTCTCTCGGTCGAGCATGAACCGGGTGATGATCTGGTTGCCGACGACCATGCCGGTCTTGGTCAGCCGAAGGTGTGACGCCGTTAACCTGGCCAGGCCTGCGGAGCGGAGGGCCCTGATGGTCTGCCTGTGCCGAGTCCGGATGTCATGGCCGGTTCGTCCGGTGTATTCCCGGATATCCAGTCCCTTGGTCGTCCGCAGGGAGAGCATGATGAATTCGTTGGTCCGGTCGATGGGAAGCAGGTCTTCCCGGTTCTCATCCCAGAGTCCAAGGGACATGGCCCGGAGGTAGTCATCCAGGGGAAAGGGGTTCTTCCAACGACGGCTTCCGATGGTGGACACCGCTCCCGGCCCGAGACCGATGTAGTCCTCCCCGGCCCAGTATCCAAGATTGTGGCTTCCCGTGTAGTCCATGACGCTGAAATTGGAGACCTCGTACTGGATGAGTCCGACGGATTCAAGGTATTCGGCTCCTAGGACATACATCTGCGACTGTTCCCGCTCTTCGGGCAGGGCCAGAAGCCCCGATTCCACGTCCCGGGCCATGGGAGTGCCGGGTTCGAGGCTCAGGCCGTAGCAGGACAGATGACGGGGGCGGAGCCGGACTGCCTCCTTAAGCTGGCCCAGCCATTGGCGAAGGCTCTGGCCGGGCAGACCCCAGATGAGGTCGAGGCCGATATTGTCCAGCCCAGCCCGTCGGGCCAGGTCGATGGACCGCAGAGCCTGAGCCCGGGTGTGGGTTCGGCCGAGGAGGCGAAGCATCTCGTCGTCCAAAGCCTGGACCCCCAGGCTCAGACGATTGACCCCGAGCCGAACCAGTGTGGAGTGGAACTCTTTGTTTTCGGCCGACTCCGGGTTTGCTTCCACGGTGATTTCGGCCGAAGGGGCCAGATCAAAGGACGATCGGACGGTCTCCAGGATTCTGGCCAGGCTGGTCGGGGTCAGAAGGGAAGGGGTTCCGCCTCCGACGTAGAGGGTCCTGACTTCTAGAGAATCCAAACCGTTGGCCCGGACCCGGGCCTCGTGGCAGACACCTCGGACGAAAAGCTCCTCCTGGCCCGGTCCGGGCGGAGCCGATTCAAAGCCGCAATACCGACATTTTTGACGACAGAATGGGACGTGGATGTAGAGGAGCACGGTGAAGGTTAGACTCGGCTCAAAGACTTCATGTCGCCCTGGAAACGCTCGAATTCGCTGTAGATGCAGCCGCAGTAGTCCTGGCGATAGATGCCCCAGGCCAGGGACTGTTTGATACCCCGCTGCCATCCGGTGCGGTAGTCCTCGTAGTGAAATCGGAGTCGTCCGCTTCCGGCTATGTCCCGGGCCAGTTCCCGGATTTGATCGTGGCGCTGTTGCCGACTGTAGAGAAGGGAGGTGGTGAAGGCCTCAAACCGGCCCCTCCTGGCGATCTGAATGGTTTTTTCCAGGCGGAGGCGGTGGCAGAGGAGGCAACGGCTGGCCTCTCGGAAGGCTACCTCTCGCAGGAAGGTTTCGGGCCGGGCCTCGTCGTCGAGACAGATGATCCGGATTCCGAATCGCTCGGCGACCTGCACGGCCCCTTCGCGGCGGCGGAGATATTCCCGCAGCGGATGGACATTGGGATTGTACCAGAGAGCCGTTACCTCATGGCCATCAGACAGGAGGCGTTCCAGGGGGTGGATGGAGCAGGGTCCGCAACAGACGTGGATGAGAATTTTTTCCCGGATCGGGAGGTCGTCATTCATCGCCTGTGAAGAGAATGTGCACGGTGATATCGAACTCCGCCTCCAGGCCATCCAGCACCCGACGTTTCCTGTTCAGAAGGTATTGGGCAAGGTCGGGGTCGGTCCTGATAATCAGGGGATTGGGGCAGCCTTTTTGCCTGAGCTGCCGGTAGATGGACTTGATGGTCTGGAGGGCGCGCCACTCGAGATTTCTTCTGATCCCCGAGCCCTGACAATGGGGACAGGTTTCCTGGGTCAGGGAAAGAGCCGAAGTCCCCAGTCGCTGGCGGACGAGTTCCATGAGTCCAAATTTGGAGATTTTACCGACGTCGATGCGGGCCTTGTCCTCCTTGACGGCAGTCCGGATGGTCTTTTCCACTTCCCGGACGTGGTTTTGATCGCGCATCTCAATGAAATCAATGACGATCTGGCCGCCGATGTCCCGCAGGCGGATCTGTCGGGCGATGGCCTCGGCGGCTTCCATGTTTGTCTTGAAGGCCATGTCCTTGAAATTCTTCTTGCCCCCGATGCGACCGGAATTGATGTCGATGGCCGTCAGTGCCTCGGTGGGGTCGATGCAGATTCGGCCGCCGCTGGGGAGTTCGACTTCCCGGCTGTAGATCTCCCTGAGCAGATGGTCCAGGTTGAAGCGCTCGAAAAGGGTCTTGTCCGGTTCGGCGTGGGCCTTAACCAGTTTCTTGTGCCGGGGAAAGAGCAGATTCAGGGTCTCCTCGATCTGCCGGGCCGTGGCCTCGTGGTCGACCCAGATTTCGGCCACCTCAGGCGTGAGGTAGTCGCGAACGGCTCTGTAGGCCAGATCCTTTTCCTCGTGGACGAGGCTCGGACTTTCGGCAACCTGGCCCCGCTTGCGGATGTCCTTCCAGAGCCGTTTTAGAAACTGAAGATCCTGAGACAGACTTTTCTTGGGCTGTCCCTCGCTGACGGTGCGGACGATGAGGCCCAGACCGGGATCGATCTTGAATTCCTCGACGATGGACTTGAGCCGGGCCCGCTCCTTTTCGTCCTCGATCTGGCGGGAAACCCCGAGCTGCTCACGGCCCGGGGTGAGCACGAAATAGCGGCCGGGCAGGGAGATGTAGGTCGTCAGGAAGGCCCCCTTGTTTCCGGCAGGATCTTTGACGATCTGGACCAGAAGTTCCTGTCCGGGTTTGAGAGCCTTTTGAAGTGGAGGATATTTCCCGGACTTGGCCTCGACCTGGGCCTGGTAGTACTCGGGATGTACCTCGTCCACCTGGAGGAATCCGTTTCTAATCCCACCGTATGAGACGAAGGCGGCCTGCAGGGCAGGATCGACATTGTGGACTACCGCCTTGTAGATGTTGCCCTTTGTCTTGCTCTGATGGAGCATGTCCACATAGTAGTCCTGGATCTTGCCGTCCCGGGCCAGGATCATTTCGACCTGTTCTCCGGGCAGGACGCTGACGAACATTTTTTTGCGTGATTTGGGGGGGGTCGGCATGTCTATTCCTAGCAGACGAAGATGTGTCTGGTTGTGTTCGGAGTGATTTATAGTAAGCTGGCATGGAGAGGAGGCCAGATCAGGAAGGCCGGATGCCGTCCTTGACAGGCCGTGCGGCCGAGGCTAGTCCCGTGCGACCCTCAGGAGGTGTCCCATGCTCAAAACCGGGCAATTGGTACTGTTAGTCAGCCCCAAGGGCAAGCATTACTTTCGGGTTCCCAGGCCCGGGGAAGTCTTGAATACGCACGACGGGACCATCCAGATGGATGAGGTGATCGACGTCGGATTCGGGGGAGAGATCAAAACCCACCTCGGGCGGGTCTATACGGTGCTTCGTCCATCTTTGTACGACGTGGTCAAGGGTGTTCGTCGCAAGACCCAGATTCTTTATCCGAAGGAAATCGGCTATCTGGTCATGAAACTCGGGATTGGCCCGGGGGCCAGGGTGGTCGAAGCCGGCTGCGGATCGGGCGGACTGACCACGGCCCTTGCCTGGTTCGTGGGCACCGAAGGGCGGGTCGTCACCCACGACCGGCGGCCCGAGTTCTGTTCCTTATGTCGGGACAACCTGGAATGGGCCGGTATGGCTGACCGGGTGGAGATTCACGAGCGCGACGTCGGGATCGATGGGTTTGCGGCCACCGATGCCGATGCACTGTTCCTCGATGTTCGGACCCCCTGGGAGTATCTGGACAAGATTCCAGCTTGTCTCGTGCCGGGATCTCCCCTGGGATTCCTGCTTCCGACGACCAATCAGGTCCAGGAACTTCTGGCCGGCCTGGAAAGAGGCCCTTTTCTCCAGATTGAAGTCCTTGAAATTCTGCTTCGCAGGTACAAGCCAACGGCCGAACGATTTCGGCCCATGGACCGAATGGTGGCCCATACAGGTTTTTTGGTGTTTGCCCGCCTGGCCGGTGCGAATGCGGTCTCTTCCGAATGTGTGTCCGAGAGGTCCGGTTCGGAATCAGTTGATGTTTTTCTTGATTTTTCCTGAGTATTTTTTTATCCTTAATATCTTATGTTGAGATTTCTTGGTCGATGATTCTCGAGAAGGGAGAAATGGAGCATGACCCGAAAAGATCGCACCGAAGGCATATACAGCCGGCGCGAGGTTTTGGACGAAGGGGAGCGGAACAAATACTACCAGATCCAGACGAAGGATCTGCTCACCTACGCCTATCGCTATTCCGAGGATGTCAAGAAGCGGTTCGACAGGGCCCAGTTTCTGGTCGAAAAGTTCAAGACACTCAATGATCTCAAGTACATTCCGATTCTGAAGAAGAAGGAGCTCATCTTTCTTCAGTCCATGGGCCCCCGCCTTGGCGGTCTCCTGACCAAGGATCTGGGTGAACTGCGCAGGATCTTCCTCTCTCCGGGTCCGATCTTCGATCCCGAAGACCGTAGCGATGACTATTGGGGCTGGACGGAGAGTTTCTACGCGGCAGGATTTCGGCCGGGAGACATCGCTCAGATCACCTTTAGTTACCATTTGGCCCCGGCGGGTCTCATGTTCGAGGAGCCCCTTAAAAATCTTCAATGCTCGGTTATTCCAACCGGTCCTGGGAACACGTCAACCCAGCTCGAGATTATGCAGAAACTCCGGGTCACAGGCTATGTGGGCACTCCGAGTTACCTCATGCATCTGGCCCAGAAAGGCGAGGAGAAAGGACTCAACCTCCGCAAGGATCTCTATCTGGAGGTCGCTTTTGTCACCGGCGAGAAATTTTCGGAAAAGATGCGTTCGACTCTGGAAAAGAAGTTCGATCTGATCATGCGCCAAGGATATGGGACGGCAGACGTGGGCTGCATAGGCTACGAGTGCTTCCACAAGAACGGACTACACATCGCCAACAGGGCCTATGTCGAAATCTGTCATCCGGACACGGGTATTCCTTTAAAGGACGGCGAGGTCGGGGAGATCGTGGTCACGGCCTTCAACAAGACCTACCCGCTGATTCGGCTGGCCACGGGTGATCTGTCCTACATTGACCGTAGCCCCTGCCCCTGCGGCCGGACTTCTCCCAGGCTGGGCACAGTAGTTGGCAGGGTGGACACCACGGCCCGGATCAAGGGCATGTTCGTGTATCCGCATCAGGTTGAGCAGGTTCTGGCGGGGTTCGAGGAGATCAAGCGCTGGCAGATCGAGGTGACCAACCCCGGAGGCATCGACGAGATGACCCTGTTCGTGGAGGCCAGTTCCTTCAGGCGAGAGGAGGAACTGCTCCACATCTTCAGAGAGAAGATCAAGATCCGGCCTGTCCTCAAGACCCTCGCCCCCGGAACTCTGCCTCCTCAGATCAGGTTGATCGAGGACAAGCGGACGTGGGATTGAGTTCTGTCCGGAGTCTTTTTTTTTCCGTTCTGATCATGGCAGCCGGTTGTTCGCCTGTTCGAGGCCCGGTTTCGGGGAATGTTCCCGGGCCGGGCCCATTTTTTTTCCACGGCCAGCCACTGGCGCTGGAGGAGGCCGTGGAGGTCGGGCTGGCCCACGACTATGTCTTGATCGGAGAGACCCACACCAATCCATGCGACCACGAATTTCAGGCTCAGTTCCTGGACCGGTTGGTTCTGGCCGGCGCGTCTCCGGTGGTCGGACTGGAGATGGTCGGCGCGGACCGGCAAGAGGTTCTGGACCGCATCTCAACAGGGGAGATTGCCTTGGACGATGCGTCCTCGGCCCTGGAATGGGCCGACTGCTGGGGCTTCGACTTCACCCTGTATCGTCCGATCTTCGAGGCGGCCCGCGAGCACGATCTGCCTCTGGTGGGACTGAACATGCCTTTGGGCAAATCAAG
The DNA here is from genome assembly GCA_009929795.1 of Deltaproteobacteria bacterium. Classification (NCBI taxonomy): domain Bacteria; kingdom Pseudomonadati; phylum Myxococcota; class Myxococcia; species Deltaproteobacteria bacterium. Next base: position 12,018 of record RZZR01000009.1, read on the forward strand.
AAAGGATCGGACCGAGCGGCTTTTCGTGCCGAGGACCGTGATTCTTCCCCCTGAAGCCCAGATGGAGGAACTCAGAGATCAATACGAAGCCCACAAGTTCTTCGCCTCCAACGGGACCTGGGCAGGCGAGAACAGGTTCGTGGAAGTTCAGGCTCTGCGGGACACTATGATGGCCGAGACCGCCGTCAAGGCCCGGGAGAGTTTTTTGAATCGGCCGGTGGTAGTTCTCGCCGGGACCGGTCATGTGGAACATGGGTGGGGGATCGAGCATCGACTTCGAATCCTCGATCCTGGCAGGTCCGTCCTGCGAATCATGCCTACCAGAATGAATGGCCCCGCAGGTCGAAGGCTAATTGACACCGGAGCCCTTCTGTTTTTTTGTCCGTCCAGAAGCGAGAGCCAGCTCGGGTTTGTTTTGGAGGGGACCGATGGTCTGGTCAGGGTGGTGGCTGTTCGTCCCGACAGCAAGGCAGCCAGGGCGGGGTTCATGCCCGGGGATATGATTCTCAAGGTCGGAGATGCCGAGGCGAAAGGCCTCGGAGTCCTTCATTCTCAAGGGGTCAAGGCGGCCAGGGCAGGAAAGGCTCTGGACTTCGATGTCCTCCGGGGCCGAACGAACCATAGCCTCTCGATTCCCTTGACCATCGGCCGGGAGACAACCACCGGGGCGGGCGAGTGAACTATGCCGGAACTTCCGGAGGTTGAAACCATCGTCCAGGGCCTGGCTCCGGTATTGACCGGGCTGACTGTGGCGGATCTCTTCATCCTCGACGCGAGGGATGTTCTCGGGGATGTTGTGTCTTTCCAGCAACGGGTTCTCGGTCAGGCCATCACGGCGGTCCGGCGCCGGGGTAAACTTGTGGTCGTGGATCTGGCCAGTCAGGATGTCCTGGTCTTCCATCTGAAGATGACCGGGCGGTTATGGTTCGCCCCGAATGACGCGCAACCCGGACCGCACACGGTCGCTGCTTTCGTGTTCGACAGTTTCGAGATGCTTCTCTTCGATGACCAGAGGCGATTCGGGTACACGGGGGTTTTCTCGCCGGACGGTCTTCGTCAGTGGGACTATTGGGCCGGTCTCGGTCCCGAACCTCTTCAGATTACGCCGCAGGAGATGGCTGAAAGTTTGGCCGACCGGAAGGCTGTCATCAAGGCCATGCTGCTCGATCAAACTGTGGTCGCAGGCGTGGGAAACATCTATGCCGACGAGTCCCTACACCGGGCCGGAATCCATCCCCGAGAGCGGGCCAACACAATCGGAACAGCCAGACTGGAGAGGCTTTTTTCCTGTCTTCAGGAGGTTCTTCTCGAGGCTTTGGCCGCCGGAGGGAGCTCTATCCGAGACTACAGAAATGCCTTTGGGCGACATGGCCGGTTTCAGGAGGATTTCGCCGTCTACGGCCGGGCTGGGAAGCACTGCCGAATTTGTAGTACGACCCTGGAAAAGGCCTCGGTGGCCGGGAGGACGACGACCTTTTGCCCGCAGTGTCAGCCCTTCTCGTTAGGCGGGTCTGTTTTGAGAAATTCGGCCCGGATGCGTTGACGACCGATGCAAGGGTGTGGTAGTGCGCCTCAACTTGTGAATGAATGCACGACCGTGTTTGGTTGTTTGGGTCAGCGGGGGGGCCGATGGTTTTCGGAATCAAGGACAAGAAGCAGTTGCGGTCTCTCGGTACGGCCTCGATGATGGGGCTGCAGGTCGTGTGCGGTACCTTCGTTGGATTGGCCATGGGATATTATCTTGACCGATATTTTGGGACGAAGCCGTGGCTCACCTTGATTTTTTTGATCTTTGGCATCATCGCCGGTTTCAAAAACATGTTCCGGGAACTCAAGAAGCTGGATCAAGATGAGAAGTAGGCTGGTCAAGCTCAACCGATCTCTGGAGAAGTCCCTCTTCCAGAAAGGGTTCCAGGAACCTGAGGTTCGGGCCATGATCCGCTGTCAGTTCTATCTGGCAATAATCAGCACCCTCCTTGTGCTGGGTTTGGTCAGGAACGAATGGGCCCTCGGATTCCTGGCGGGAACCTCGCTGGGAACCTTGAATTTTCTGGCTCTTGCCAGGGTCATTCAGGAGTTGGTCCACGCCAGACATGGTGGGGTAACGGCCCTGCTGGTTAGTTTTTACGGCCGTCTGATCCTGACCGGGGGACTACTGTTCGCCCTGCTCGTCTGGGTTAGGATACCGGTCACCGGATTATTGAGCGGTTTGAGTACGGTGGTGATTTCGATTTTTCTCTGGGGTGGAATCCATTTTGTCTATGGGAAAAATGTAAAGGAGGCATAACACATGGCTGCGGATCTGCATCCGATTTTCCTGGTCGAGGAACTCGTTAAACTTGTCGGTTTGAGTACCGTTGACGCCCATGGGCATCTGGTTTCCCTCATTCCCCGCAACGTCCTGTACTCTTGGGTGATCATGGGGGTGCTTTTTCTTTTCAGTTGGCTCGCGACCCGGAACCTGTCGATGGTCCCGGGGAAAGTTCAGAATTTTTTTGAGTTCCTTATCGGGTCGTTGGAAAATTTCGTAGTCGCCACCATGGGCGAAAACGGCCGAAAAGTTTTCCCGGTTTTGGCGACCCTTGCTATCTACATCTTTTGCTGCAACATGGGTGGCCACATTCCCGGCGGTGATGCTCCGACGGCGAACATCAACACCACGGCATCCATGGCTATTTTTGTCTTCTGCTACTACCAGTTCTGGGGTATCCGGCTCCACGGGGTGAAGTACATAAAGCACTTCATGGGCCCCATTTGGTGGATGTCCCCCCTGATGATTCCAATCGAGGTCATCGGTCATTTTGCCCGGGTGCTGTCATTGTCCCTGCGTCTTTTCGGCAATATCATGGGTGAGGAAATTGTTTTGGCTCTGCTCTTTATTCTGGCTCCGGTCCTGTCCACATTGCCTATGACCTTTCTATTCTTTTTGTGCGGCACGATCCAAGCGTTTATTTTCTTCCTGCTGTCCATGCTTTACTTACGCGAAGCCTTTGAGCACGCCCACTAGGCGGGCATTGTAATAGGGGAAATGGGTTGAGGCCCTGATTTATATCACTTTTATCTTTGGAGGAATGTAGTATCATGCGCAAAGCTCTCTTGACCATCGTCAACACCGTGGCCCTTGTCGCTGTCGCCGGAATTGCCTCTGCTGCCGCCGATCCGGGCGTTGCCGCCACCACCTCACTGGCCGCCGCCATGGCCATGGCCATTGCCGCCGCCGGTTGTGGTATTGGAATGGGCATCGGCCTGCGTGCCGCTTGCGAAGGAACGGCTCGGAACCCAGAAGCCAGCGGCAAGATTACCGTGACCATGTTGATCGGTTTGGCTCTGATCGAGTCACTGGCCATCTATACCTTGGTTGTCAATCTGATCCTGCTCTTCGCCAATCCGTTCATGGGCTAGTTCGAGTCTTGAAAAGAAAAGGAGGCCTAGGCCTCCTTTTCTTTTCAAGATACTCGTTCAAAATTTCACGAGCTCATTGTGCAGGGTTTTCCCAAAAGCAAGCATATTCCGCGGGCGACCATCCAGCGTTTGGCTATCTACGTCCAACTGCTGGAATCTCTGGCCCATGATGGGGAGAAGATCATCTCTTCCGAAGGACTGGCCAGCGCCTGCGGGGTCAATCCCTCTCAGATCAGAAAGGATCTTGCCTATTTCGGCGAATTTGGCGTTCGGGGGGTCGGGTACTACGTAAGTGATCTTCTGACGGCCATTCGACAGGCCCTCGGTGTCGACAGGACATGGAACGTCGCCTTGGTGGGTGTCGGCAATCTGGGCAGGGCTTTATTGCGGCACAGCATGCTTCGGAAGAGGGGATTCATGCTCGTGGCGGCCTTTGACTGCGATCCTTTCAAGATCGGAGAGGATGTCGGAGGAATGGAGATCCTGTGTACTCGGAGGCTCAAGGAGAAAGTCGAAGAATGTCGGATCGAGATAGGGATCATCACGACACCTCCCGAGCGAGCCCAAAGGGCGGCCAACTATCTTGTCGACGCCGGGATTCTGGGTATCATCAACTTCGCCACGACGCGTATCGACGTGCCTGGCTTCGTGGCTGTCGAGTATGTCGACTTTATTCACCATATGTTTTCTGTCGCCTTCACCATCTCATCCAATGTGGCGCGGGGCGTCATTTCATCAACCTGATCGACCACAAATCTTCAGATTGACGATTTTCCTTGCCAATCGACCGAGCAAAGTATAAGAACCTCGATTCTTCATCTTCAAGGAGGCAAGGACATGAAAAAGAAAATTCATCCTAAACTGTTCGAATCCAAAATCGTCTGTTCCTGCGGCAACGAGTTCACGAGTTTGTCCTCAGCCGGCGAACAGATTCATGTCGAGATCTGTTCCAACTGTCATCCGTTCTATACCGGAGAACAGCGTTTCGTCGATTCCGCCGGACGCATTGATCGGTTTCGGAAGAAATACGCCAAGTTCGCTGAGACCAAGCAGACTTCTTGATTTTTTTTTTGATCTTTAAAAGGGTCAACGTCTTCGATTCGAGGTTCGAGCCTGTCAATGATCGAAAAGCTTGAAGCCCTTGAGCAGCGTTTTCAGTTGCTCGATGCCGAATTGGGTTCGCCGGATGTCTACGCCGACAAGGAACGCTATCGGACCTTGGCTAAGAAGAGGTCCGGTCTGGAAGATGTCGTGCTCACCTACCGGGAGTTCAAGCGGATACGAAGTGAAGCTGCGGACAATGAAATTCTTGCCAGAGATCCCGACCCGGAGATGCGGGCCTTGGCCCAAGAAGAACTTCGGGTGCTCAAGACCCGGCTTGTTGAGACCGAGGCTCGGCTCAAGGATCTCCTGACGCCTCGTGATCCTCTCGATGAAAAAAACGTTATCCTTGAGATACGGGCCGGGACTGGTGGAGACGAGGCTGGTCTGTTCGCCGCCGATCTGTTTAGGATGTACTGTCGGTACGCCGAGGCCCAGGGCTGGAAGGTGGAACTTGTTGATATGCACGATTCCGGAGCAGGGGGCATTAAGGAAGTGGTGGTCTCTGTTGCCGGCGACCAAGTATATAGCCGCCTTAAATTTGAGTCGGGAACTCACAGGGTTCAGCGGGTTCCGGCCACTGAATCCCAGGGCCGTATTCACACCTCTGCCGTTACCGTGGCTATTTTGCCGGAGGCTGAAGATGTCGAGGTAGACATCCAGCCGTCGGATCTTCGGGTTGATGTCTTCAGGTCTTCCGGTCCTGGCGGCCAAAGCGTTAACACCACGGACTCTGCCGTTCGCCTGACCCATCTTCCGTCGGGCCTGGTAGTCATCTGTCAGGACGAGAAATCCCAGCACAAAAATAAGGCCAAGGCCCTCAAAGTCCTCAGAGCCAGGCTCATGCAACAGGTTCAGGACGAGAAGAAGCGTGAGTACGACGCTAACCGCCGTTCTCAGGTCGGGAGTGGCGACCGTTCCGAACGGATCAGAACCTACAATTTTCCGCAGGGTCGAATTACCGACCACCGCATCAACCTCACGGTCTACAACCTTGAGGTTATTCTCGAGGGGGACCTAGATCCCATCGTCGACCCCCTGATCCAGCACTACCGGGCAGAAGCCATGCGTGACGATGGGTCCGGAATGTCCACCTAGCCTTTTTCGGAATGATCATCCGCGAGGCTTTGGCCTGGGCCAAGACCCTTTTGTCCGCGACGTCAGCGGATTCACCAATTCTGTCAGCCGATGTTCTTCTGGCCCATGTGGTCGGATGCAAGCGCGTCGATCTCTACACTCGTTCTGAAACGGTTCTTGATGCTGTCCAGCAGGCCAGATTTCGAGATCTGATATGCCGTCGAGCGGCACTCGAGCCAGTGGCTTATCTGACCGGCGTCAAGGAGTTTCGAGGGCTCGATCTGTCAGTAGGCCCGGATGTTTTGATCCCAAGGCCGGAGACCGAGGAGCTTGTCGATCTTGCTCTGTCGTTGATTTGCGAAAGGGACCCGTTTCGATTTCTCGATGTTGGCACCGGAAGCGGGGCCATTGCCGTAGCCATGGCCGTCGAACGAGCGCTGGCTACAGGACTGGCCATGGATCTTTCCATGAGCGCTTTATCGTTTGCTACCAAAAATCTCAAGCGTCATGGAGTGTTGGAGCGGGTTTTCCTGCTTTGCGCCGACATGGTCTCGGCCCTCAAGGCAGGACCATGGTTTGATCTGGTCGTGGCCAATCCTCCCTATCTATCCAATACTGAATATGGATCTCTTGATCCGGGCGTGGCGGCATACGAACCATATCTTGCACTGGTGTCCGGGGTTGGGGGCTGCGAGATGCCGATCAGGACCGGAATCGAAGCCCGTCAACTGGTCAAGAGAGGGGGAAGTTTGGTCATGGAAATTGGGTGTACACAAGGTGAAGTGGTGCGAGAGGCCTTGGAGGGACTATGGGCATGCGTTGACATCTGTCCGGACACGAGCGGCAGAGGTCGCTTTGTTCTGGCCAGGGCCTAGCATGTGTCGTAAGAGCCACAGGTGTGTGAAGAAATACATTCGTTACCGTGAATTTTTAAAATAAAATTATATGATTTCAAATGGTTGAAGCGAGAAATTTCAGGCATCATATTTGCTTTAGCCATGCTCATGAAACAAACAACTCTCAGAAAATCAGTGTGTTGTTCGGGAATTGGGCTGCACAGTGGCCAGAAGATTGAACTGACTCTCAGGCCGGCCGATTCGGATACGGGTATCCTCTTTGTTCAGGTCGATGGCCCGGAACGCCAGCATCTTTCTTTGGGGCCGGAACGTGTCGTTAGCACTGGCTTGGCCACGTCCATCGGCAACGGAAATGCCAAGATCTCGACCGTGGAGCATCTTTTGGGAGCTGTGCAGGGCATGGGCATCGACAATCTCGTTGTCGAAGTCTGCGGGCCGGAGATTCCGATTCTCGACGGAAGTGCGGCCCCCTTTGTCTTTCTCTTCCATCAGGCCGGCTTGCGGACGCAAAATGTCGGAAAAAAGGTTTTTGCCCTGAAGAAAACCATCAGGTATGAGCAGGGTGGCAAGTGGATCAAGGGACGTCCCTATGATGGTCTGAAGGTCAGATACACAATTGATTTTGGACACCCCAGGGTCGGGCGGCAGGTAAAGACCTTGGTCCTTGATCCTGATGTATTTGTTCAGGAAATTTCTCGGGCCAGAACTTTCGGGTTTCTCCGGGACGTTGAGGCGCTGCAGCGAAGCGGCCTCGCCCGGGGTGGTTCCCTTGAGAACGCCTTGGTTCTTGACGAGTACGATGTGGTCAATCCCGAAGGGATGCGCTTTGATGACGAGCCTGTTAGGCACAAGATTCTGGATTTTTTGGGAGACATGTTCATGCTCGGCCGCCCTATCCGGGGAGATTTTTTGATTCATTGCTCTGGACATGCCCTGAATAATGATTTTTGCCGTTTCTTGTTTCAAAACCGTGACGACTACCTCAGCTTGATTGATCTTGGAACATCCAGCGGGCAATGGTCCGAGGTGACCGCCCCGCATCCCGGGACCGAGCCTGCCTGGGTCTAGCAAGGTCCTTTGTGGAAAAAGGCCGGCTGGTCATTTTTGACCAGCCGGCCTTTTTTTTTGCGCCAATGCCTATCCTGCGGATCGAGCGAAGAAGTTAGACCCATCCGGCATTGAAAAGGATTATGGGGAGCGAAGGGTAGGGACGTGCCCTTTAGGGTCAGGGGCGAGAAGATGGCCAATGGTCCGCTGAACCTCCTGCCCGAATCGGGTATCGTCCTTGATGGCTTTTTCCAGATTGGCGATGCCCTTGAGGACTGTCGAGTGCCTGCGATTCAGGGAGGCTCCGATTTCATTAAGGGAAAGCCCCGTATGCTGTCTCGCCAAGAGAAAAACCGTGTTTCTTGCCAGAACCAGATGACGTTTCCGACTCTTTGACTTCAGCTCCTGCGGGCTTAACGAATATGTCTTGCAGACGAAGTCGACTATGCGGGGAAGATCAAGGATGGTATTTGACGTTTCGTAGTGGCTCAACACATCCACAAGCATGTCCCGGTCGGCCGGACGGTTCAGGAGTTTGACCTTGAGGGCCAAGTTCTTGATGCAGCTCTCAAGTTGCCGCACGTCATGATTGAGGTGCTCGGCAAGGATATTCTGAATCCCCTCAGGCAGGGCAATCTGGAACTTTTTAGCCTTGCAGGCCACGATTTTTCGGCGAGTCTCAAAGTCTGGCGGAGCGATCTCGGCCATGAATCCTTGGGACAAACGCGAGGCCAAATGCGGGTTGACGGCTTTCAGTTCCTTGGGGAAAAAAGTGCTGGTAAAGACGACCTTACTTCCATGCTGGGCCAATGCGTTCAAGGTGCAGATGAGTTCGTCCTGAATTTTTTCCTTGCCTTGGAAAAAGTGGATGTCTTCAAGGAGTAGAACATCGACCTGCTCACGATACCGTGCCTTGAACCGTTCAATTTCACGTGCCTTCAGGGACATGATCATCTGGTTGGCAAAATCTTCGGCTGAAAGGCAGGCTACTCGAAGCCGAGATCGGTTGGAGGCTTTGATCACGCTGTGCCCGATGGCGTGGATCAAATGTGTTTTTCCAAGCCCGGTCGGGGCGCACAGGAATAGTTGATCCGAAGCAAAATTTCTGGAACTGAAATGATGGGCAGCCATGTACGCCATTTCGTTGCTAGGGCCGACGACAAAATCCTCGAATCGGAAATCGGCATTGAAGGCCATCTCGGCAGTCTTGATGGCGGGATCCATGGGCAGGGTGAGAGGCTCATTAGGTTCATGGCGACGACTGGACTGGCCGCGAGTTCCTTTTTTGGCCGTGATCTGCACTGAAGTTTGGGATCCAAGGACCTGGCGGACCGCTGTCAAGATGTCCTCAAGCATATGCTGGCGAATCCAGCCGGCCACGAAGGGATTGGGGGCCTCAAGAATCAGGTCGGATCCTTGAATGTTTCCAACTAGGGGTCTGATCCAAGCCTGAAAAATTCCGGGTTTCAGTTGGTTTTTGAGAATATGTTGGATGGCGTCCCAATCTTTCGGCATCATGGAGAGTTATCTACGTAGGGATACGCGGGCAAGGCAACGTCAAAAATGTGCGGCCACTCGGTGCTTAGCTGGTTGACTGTCTACATTCTATCTATTTGAAATTTTGTATTATATATCGAATCACCTCTGTAACGCACGAATTGAACTGGCAAGCGAGATTCCCCGCTTACTATGGCTTTCAGGCTGTCAAGGAGAAAGTTATCAACATATTGTTTATTATTTATCTACGATAAGTTATCATATTTCTCTTGAAAATCATCCAAATACGAATTGAATCGTCAAAGGTGACATCAATGAGAACAGGAGCAATGTGAGCGGATTTCAGTAACTGGAAAGTTGGCCACTATTCGAAGTTTTCCCCAAGGGTCAGTCGAGTCCATCTTCTGTGGACATGTCGGTCGTAGCCACCTGGGACGCAGGGCCAGAGGGATTTGTTCTGGAACAGGGGCTCTTCCTTCAAGGGATAGGGCGAGATCTGGCAGGCCCTCTCGAAGAATGCAGTGCCAGGGATGGGGCTGTACAAGGCTAATTCAGGGCGGATTCCATGTTTTTTGACCTTTTGTATGGCGGAATGGATTTCTTTGGGATTTTGGTCCGGGAGGCCGAACAATATGTATGTCCGGATCAAGGTTGGATTGATGCCAGCCTGAAAGATATTTTTCAAGGCCCAGGTCCATTCATCCTCAGTCAGTTTGTGATCGCGCCTGCCCTCAAAATCGGTCGTTTCAAGGCCAAGTCGCAGGGTGGTCAGGCCAGCGGCGGCCAGGCGGCTACACGTCTTGGCATCCAGGAGACGGATGTGAACGGCATTGGGGGTATGGAGTCGGATCTTGCCTGCAGAAGCCCAGTCAAGAAAGGAATCAAGCCAGGCTTCTGGCCGAACAAGAAGGGCGTCGTCGTAGAAGGCGAAGTCACGGACACCGAGATTAAATTGGTGTTCGGCCAGTTTCAAAGGGATGGAAGGATCGGACTGGACAAAATCGGGATGAAGAATGGAACTGGCACAGTACGGGCAGTGGTATGGGCAGCCCCTTGAGCCGATTACCGGGGAGAAGGCCGGAGAGGGATAGAGGTCAAGGGCTAGGTCGAAGTAGGGGATTGGCGGCAAGGGTGGAGCCGCCTGTCGTCCCAATACGGCCCAAAATGAGGTCCAGTTGTCTGGTCGTTCGAGAGGGCCGGAAATGACGAGATCGGCCCCGATGTGGGTCGCAATATCTGGGCAGAGTGAGGGAAAGACGCCCCCGAGGACGATGGGGGTTCTGGGCCAAACATGTCTGGCAAGGCGTATTGCCTCGACCGTGCCAGGATACCAATAGGTCATGATCGAGGTGACCATGACGAGATCCGGGGAAGGATCAAGCGCAGTAAGGGCATCCTCTACGGCCCCCGCGTCGAGACCGTAGCGGGCGAATTGTCTGGGGATGCCTTTCAGAGGGCCTGGAACAGGCAGAGGTTGTCTCGGGTATCGGCCTCGGCCAAAGGGGTGTTGTCTAGGCCAGGGATGGTCCTCCCAGGTCTGGTCCAAACAGTCCAAAAGAGAGATGGAACACCCGGCCCGGCGGAGCATGGACAGGCATGCAAGCAACCCGACCGGTCGGGACCAGAGGTTGTAGGCCGTGAAATCGTGGATCCATGGGTTGATTCCTAGAACTCTTGGCCCATGGTCTCCCCGCTTGTCAGGGCAGAAGGTCCAGGTAATCTCCGGCCATTTTGGCTTCCTGGGTTTCTGGAAAATCATTGGCGATGCGGGTGAACCATGTTCGGGCCTCGGCATTGTTTCCCTTGCGGACAAGATTCTCGGCAAGTGCCAGTTGGAGGGCCGGACTCTCGAGGTTGGATTCGACCCCCTTCTCGAGCCATTCCTGGGCCTCATCGACCCTATCTATGGACACCAGGGTCCTAGCCAGGAGTACGTAGGCAGGGGCATAGCGCCAATTCTTGTCGATGCTGATTCTGGCGTACTCGATGGTCATGGTTTCGTCTCCCTGCTCCAGATAGGATCTGGCCATGTTGTAGGCCGGAAGCTCAGGGGTCAGGTAGTCGATCATGGCCAGGGCCTTGGCGAAGGCCTCCTGGGCTTGGGCAATCTTGTTGCGGCTCATCAGGACGAAACCAAGGGAGTTCCAGCCGTCGCCAGATCCGGGTTCGATTTTGACGCAGGCCTGGAATTCCTTCTCGCTGGCCGCAAGTTCGTCCAAAAGGAGATAGGCGTGTCCGAGGGCATAGTGATAGCGCCAGTCCTTTTGTCCCTGATCGGCCAGAGGCAAGAGTTCCTTGACGGCCCTGCGGGGCTCTCCGCTTCGGATGTAGGACTCGGCAAGGTCGATGTGGATTTTTAGTTCCCTTTCAGACACGGTTTGCCCTCCGCGGGGGGTGGCGCAGCCTATCGAAAGACTGAGCAGAGCAAGGAGGCAGAAAAGAACAATGTGGAGTTTCATGGCTTAGATGACCTTGTTCAAGGAGTATTCGATGATGGCCTCGGCTCCGACCTTCTGAAGTTTGGGCACTAGTTCTCGAACCAGATCGGACTCGACGACGATCTCCACGGACAGCCATTTGGAGTTGTAGAGGTGGGCGATGGTCGGGGAGGTCATGCTCGGAAGGATGGCCATGATCTCCTCCATGGCCGAGGAAGGGGCGTTCATTTTCAGGCCGACCATACGCTCGGCCCGCAGTGCCCCCTGGAGGAGAGTGTTCATGTTTTCGATGCGGATCCGTTTCCAAGGGTCTTCCCATGCCTGGCGGTTGGCGATGAGCTGGGTGTTGGTCTGAAGAAGTTCGGCAATGATGCGCAGACCATGGGCCTTGATGGTCGTGCCGGTTTCGGTGATTTCGACGATGGCATCCGCCAGGCCTTCGACAACCTTAGCCTCGGTGGCTCCCCAGGAATACTCGACTTTGACCGGAATTCCGGCATTTTTGAAATAGTTCCGGGTGAAGTTGACGAATTCGGTGGCAATGACCTTGTCGGCAAGGTCCTCGGGCCGACGAAAGGGAGAGTCTCCCGCTACGGCCAGGACCCAGCGGGCCGGCCGGTTACTTGTCTTGGAGTAGATAAGGTCGGCGACAACCACGACGTCGGATTCGTTTTCCAGAACCCAGTCCTTGCCGGTCAGGCCTACGTCCAAAACTCCTGATTCTACGTATCGTGACATCTCCTGGGCCCGGCACAGGCTGCAGGTCATGTACTCGTCGTTGATTTCGGGGAAATAGTTGCGGTGATGTGATGTCAGCTTCCAGCCCGCCCGGGCGAAGAGCTTGATCGTGGCCTCCTCAAGGGATCCTTTGGGGATGCCGAGTTTGAGACGTTTTGTTTCGAGCATGCTATTTATATACCTCCTTGGGGTCGAAGACGAGAGGGGAACATTCGGACCAAAGACCGTCTTCCGGGGAGAGCTGTCTGAAAAAGCAGCTCCGGTAGCCTTTGTGGCAGGCGGCACCGCCGATCTGTTCGACTTGAATCAAAATGGTGTCCGCGTCGCAGTCTATCCGGACGGACAGAACCCGCTGGACATGTCCGGAGGTGCCTCCTTTGCGCCAGAGTTCGTTTCGGCTTCGACTATGATAATGGGCCTCGCCCGTGGCCAGGGTGGTCTCCCAGGCCTCCTCGTCCATGTATGCCAGCATGAGGACTTCTCCGGTTGCGTGGTCTTGGGCGATGGCCGGTAGCAAGCCATTTCCTTTGGCGAAGTCGGGTCGAATATCTGTCATGCGTCCTTCCGGTGAGGGTTAGAGGGTCGGATGAGCAATTGCCCGCAGGCTGCGGCGATGTCCAGACCCTTGCTTTTTCGAACCGTGGCCGTCAAGCCTTTGCCCCAAAGCAGGTCGGCGAATGCGTTCACCGCCTGAAGGGTAGGGGGTTCGTAAGGCAGGCCGGGCCCCGGGTTGTATGCGATTAGGTTGATCTTGCACCGCAGGCCGTTCAGAAGCCGGACCAGCCCCCGGGCGTGCTCCAGCCGGTCATTGATTCCGCCCAGAAGCAGGTACTCGATGGTGATCCGTTCCCTCGGCTCCAGGGGGTAGGCCTTGAGTTCGGCCATCAGCCGGTCCAGCGGCAAGGCCTTGGCGGCCACGGGCATGATTCGTTCCCGAAGATCCTGATTTGGAGCGTGAAGGGAAATGGCGAGCATGGCCAGTCGGGACCGGGCCACCTGACCGATGCGATCCTCCACCCCGCAGGTCGACAGGGTGATCCGGCGTCTGGATAGACCGAGTCCCATGGGGTCGTGGAGGGTTTCCAGGGCTGGTTCGGTGGCCTTCCAGTTAAGGAGGGGTTCGCCCATGCCCATGACGACGACGTTCCTGATCTCGGTCTCCCGCCCCGAGGCCTGAAGATGGGCGAGTCCGGCCAGAAGCTGGCCAGCGATTTCGCCAGCGGTCATGTTTCTTGTCAGGCCCATGGTTCCGGTGGAGCAGAAGGTGCAGGCCATGGGGCAGCCGACTTGGGTGGAGATGCACTGGGTGACCCGGCCCCGATCGGGGATGAGGACCGTTTCAACGAGAGCTCCGTCGGCAAGCGCGAGGGCGAGCTTTACGGTACCGTCGGCGCTGGCGAGGGCCTTAGCTATCTGCGGTGGTCTGATGGACCACGACCGGGCCATGAGCTTCCGGAACGCCTTGGAAACGTTGGTCATCTCGTCGAAGGTGGCGGCCCTGCGTTTCCACAGCCATTGCCAGACCTGGTCGGCCCTGAACCCGGGTTCGTTTCGTTCGGCGACCCACCGGGTTAGTTCGGAGCGGGTCACTTCAAGAATGTTGGGCCGGTCTATCGGAGCAACTCCTCGTTTTTCCGGTAGGCCAAGACAAAGGCCTTGGCCTGCTCGACGTCGTTCACATCTCCGGCGATCTGGGCCTGGAGCAGGGCGTCCCTGATCAGCCCCACCTCTGGGCCCGGCTTGATGCCTGCCAGCTCCATGATCATTTGACCATTGACCAGGGGCTCGAGCATCTCTTCATCAATGTCGGCCCGTTCGAGCATCTTCATGTTGTGGTTGAACTCTGTGTATTTGCCGTCCCTGGCCTTGATGTCCGCCCGGGCCATCTCAATGAGTCTCGGGTACTCGTCCAGGGATTTGAAGCGTCGGATGCCCTTGTCGTTGAGCATGAAGTGCAAACGCATATGGTGTCTGACTAGGTGGCAGATGAGATCGATGTCCTCGGTCTCGAAACGCAGCCGTTTGAGGATTTTGCGGGTGACCTTGGCCCCGACCCGATGGTGCTGGTAGAAGGTCATCCGGTTTTCAAAGCTCTCGCCCGTGAAGAGCTTGCCGATGTCGTGGAACAGACAGGCCATGGTTCCGTACCAGTCATAGGGCAGTTCCTCAGGGTAGTACCGCATGACCTGCAGGGTGTGTTCCCACACTGTCTCTTCCTGGTTTGCCTCGGGATTGCGAATTTGCTTGACTCGACTCAGGGCGGCAAGTTCGGGAACGAGACCGTGGAGGATCATCGAGTCGAAAAGGAGCCGGGCAAAGGTCCACATGTTTTCGGCCTCGACCTTGCGCCATTCGTCCATGATATCGGCGATGGGTACGTAGTCGACAACCCGCCGGGCGGCTCTGAGGATGGCCAGCCAAGTGTTCGCCTCAATGGGCAGATGGTAGTTGGAGGCGAAGCGCAGAGCCCGAATGGCCCGAAGATAGTCCTTCTTCAGGTTCTCGTCGGGTATGCCCTGGAGCCGGACAACACCCGATCCCAATTGTTCGAAGCCCTCGTAAACAGCCTCTGGACCGGGGATGTAGGGGCAGGCCACAGCCAGGGAGAGCTCTCCGGTCCGTTCCAGCTTGCGGAGCAGACGAGGGGTGAGTCTGGCCACGCAGCCTTCGACATAGGCTCCTTCGGCCGTGGAAGACCGGTAGAAATTGATATGGGTCCCACCCTGGCGGAGCAGGGCGAAGATCTCGCCGTCGTTCACGACGGCAAGGTCCGGGAAGATGGATTTCAGGTTGTCGAAGTCAATGTCCGTGCCGATGTCCACCTCCATGACGGAGGAGAGATCGATGATTCGCTGCTGGAGTGGTGTATTGATGATGTAAGCGTCATAGCCGTTTCTCATGATGGTTTTGGCTATGGAGGCCGCTTCCTTGATCGGTTGTGGCATGTCTGTCCTCGTGGGGTGAGTGTTCGTCAGGTTCAGTCCAACCCGACCTTGACCAGCCGGTATCGGAATTGGCGCAGGTTCAGACCGACGAGTTCGGCGGCGTTGCCCTTGTGGCCTCCGGTACGGCGAAGGGCCTCCTGGAGAATGCGTTTCTCGCGCTCAACAAGAAATTCGTCCAGACTCAGACGTCCGTCAAGCACGGCTTCCTCCCCACCACCATGGGGCGGGACGGCCTGCTCGTAGACGACCAGGGACTCGGGCTGGATGAGCTGGGCGTTTTCAAGGGCCACGGCCCGCTCGACGATATTTTCAAGCTCCCGGACATTGCCGGGATAGTCGTAGCGCTGGAGCTTCGATCTAGCCTCGTCCGTGAATCCGGAGGTGGACTTGTTCTGGGAGCGGCAGGCCCGGGTCAAGAAATGGTCGGCCAGGGCAGGGATGTCCTCCCTACGGTCTCGAAGCGGGGGGATGTGAATGATGACCCCGCTCAGGCGGTAGTAGAGGTCTTCCCGGAGAAGACCCGAGGCCACGTCTTCGTCCACAGGCCTGTTGGTGGCCCCGACGATCCGGACGTCGCTTTTGACCTCTTCTGTGGCTCCAAGGGGAATGAAGCTCTTGTCCTGGATGCATCGCAGGAGTTTTACCTGCAGCGACGGGTGGAGGTCTCCGACCTCGTCGAGGAAAAGAGTTCCCTGGTCGGCGATCTCGAAAAGGCCCTTCTTGGCCTTGTCGGCTCCGGTGAAGGCCCCTTTCCTGTATCCAAACAATTCGCTCTCGATCAGATTCTCGGGCAACCCTCCGCAATTGATGGGCAGGAAGGGCTTGTCGCGACGATGGCTGCGGCCGTGCAGGGCCCTGGCTACAAGTTCCTTGCCCGTTCCGGACTCGCCTGTGACCAGGACGTTGATGTCCGTGGGGGCGATCTTGTCGATGAGGGTGAAGACGGTTTTCATGACAGGGCTGGTTCCCACGATGGTCCCGAAGCGGTCGGTGATCCGGTCTCGGAGCCAGCGGTTTTCCTGGCGCAGCCGAGATGCCTCCAGGTTTCGGTCCACGGTCAGCATGAGATCGTCGAGATCGAAGGGCTTGCCGATGTAGTCCCTTGCCCCGCATTTCATGGCCGTTATGGCGCTCTGGGTCTCGGCATAGGCCGTGATCATGATCACCGGCAAATCGGGCCATTTTTCCCGGATCTCCTGGAGCAGGGTGAGGCCGCTTTCCTGGCCCAGGCGAAGGTCCAGCAGGGTCAGGTCCGGGGACTTGCTGGCCAAAAGGCTTTTGGCCCCGGTGCAATCGGCTGCGGACCAGACCTTGTGTCCTCTTCGGAACAGGGCGATCTCCAGAACCTCCCGCAGGCTGGCGTCGTCGTCGACGATCAGGATCGTGGCCATGTTCAGCCCGGATCAGTCCGGCTCGACCGCCTGGGTCTTGCGCCAGGTGTTTTCGTGCCCGCTTTTCAGCCGTTCGATGTTCTCCCCGTGGGCCCAGAAGACCAAGGCGAAAATGATCAGGGCTAGAGGGAGGTAGCCGAGGTTCAGGGAAACCAGGAGGAAAAGGGGCAGCAATCCGGTCAAGCAAAGAGAGCCCAGGGAGACGTAGCCGGAATAGTAAATGACCCCGAGACCGCAGGCCACGGCCAAGAGGGTCGAGATGGGTGCCAGGGCCAGGAAGATGCCGATGGTCGTGGCCACGCCCTTGCCTCCTTTCCCGTGAAGGAAGAAAGACTTCATGTGTCCGATGAGAACGGCGAGGCCTGTCAGGGTAACGAAGGTATGGGATTCGGACATGGCCGTGGCCACGAGCACCGGGAAGAAGCCCTTGGAGATGTCCAGGAGGAGAGTGGCCACTCCGTAGCGAAGGCCGCAGATTCTGGCAACGTTGGTGGCCCCGATATTCCCGCTGCCGGTCGTACGGGGGTCGACATGGCAGAGGGTTCGGGCAATGATGAGCCCGAAGGGCACGGCTCCGATGAGATAGCTGAGGATGAGCCAGAGGATGACGGTCATGAAGAAACTCCTTGGTCTTGAATCTTGCCTGGTTCGGAATCGATTCCGCTCTCACGGGTATGGCCTCCGTCGACGGCCTCTGCCGGGTCCAATTCCCTGGCCTCGGCCACCTTGATTTCGTTCCCAAGGGGGTCGACCCTGGCGAAACGCACGAGAAAGGATTGCCCCGGATGGACCTTGGTTCCGAACAATCCCTTGGGGGCGCGGAGGAAAAGCTGAAAGCCGGACAGGGAAAAGGTCGCCTGGGCGGGACTCGCATCGACGATGGTCACCGGCCACCAGTGATCCCGGCCCTGATTTCTGATGGCCAGAAATTTCCAGTATCTTGGGCGGGCCCTCTGGACCCTGGCCACGGCCTCGGCCCGGGAAACCAGGCCCGGCAGGCGTTCGTCGAGCTGACCTTTGGTCCACCGGGGCCGTCCATTGTCCAGCCAATGGAGAATCTGGGCCACGTTCATGAAATCCGAGTACCGGCGCAGCGGAGAGGTGATGGGCGCGTAGGCCGGGACGCCAATGGTGGCGTGTCGGCGGGGAGTCGTTTCGAGCAGGGATGGACCCATGGTCCGTACAATGCGGTAGATGTCCTCGGGGGACGACCAGACGCCGGGACTATCGGACGGCAGTCCGATGTTCTGGGTCCGAAACAAGAGGGGCAGACCCTGGTCATTGGCCCAGAACGCTATCTGGGCATTGGCCAGGATCATGAACTCGCTGACCAGATTCTGGGCCCGGACGTGTGGTTCCTTGATCTCCATCGAAATTTGAACTTCTTCGGGATAGCCGGAGACCCGGATTTCCGGCTCGTCCTGCAGTAGAACCACGGCACCCAGCGCGATGCGCCGGCGCTGCAGGATTTCGGTCAGGGCCGAGGCGGTATCGAGCCGGGGATCGCTCCCCGGTGAGGACAATGCCCGCTCCACGGCGGCGTAGGACAGGTTCTCCTCGATTCGGATGTTCGTGACCCTGGGAGTGAAGGCCGTCACCTCCCCTGAGAAGTTCAGATCCATCTCAAGGATCAGGGCCGGCCGATTTTGTCCGGCCCGCAGGCTGTAGACGTCCGTGCCCAAATTTTCGGGCAGGAGGTGGAGATCTCCTTCGGGGAAATAGAGAGACGAGAATCTGTGGGCCACGGCCCTGTCCAAATCGGAATCAAAGGGCCAGTGCCTAGCCGGGCAGGCCAAGATGAGCCGCAGATGGTACCCGGTATCGGTTTCGTGAATATCGAAGGCGTCGTCGATGTCCTTGGTACTCGGGCCGTCCACGCTGACGCCTGCGGTCTGGGCCGGGTCAGGACGGCTCGCCCGGTCGCGGATGCCGGCAATTTCTTCGGCGTGGGAAAGGGCCCAGGAGTCGGTCCCGTCGTACTGGGCCTGGTCCAGCGCATAGTTGTAGTGGGGGGGGACGAGTCCCCATGCCTCGGCCAGGATCACGGGCAGATACTCCAGTGTCGGAAGAGGAGCCACGAGTTTTTTCCAGACTGGAGGACCGTCAAGGGCCGAAGTCTGGCCGATACGTTCCATCAAAAGCTCGCGGAGCCTTTGGCCGACTTCCTCGGGGGGGGGCAGCGGAAGCGGCCGGCCGCGTTCGAAATACTCCCAAAGGGACTTGAACCAGGACTGGCCGACAGCCACCAGGCGTTCCTGTTCCAGCGCCTGGGCCAGCTCAGCCTCGCGTTGACGGACCTTTTCCTCGGAATAGATTTCGAAGAAAGGAGGGGCAAAGCGGAAATGGGTCTTGCTTTCCAGGAGTGAGCGCCCCAAGGCGGCCAACTGGTCGGGCTCCGGCTTGTCCCAGAGCAGGGTCGCCAGCCATTCCAGGGAAACCGTGTCCATTTCCCCCTGGGCCAGTTCCCACAATTCCATGGTGTCGATGGTCTCGGCGATCTTCTCTCGGGCGGAGTTGTGACGCTTGACGGCCAGGACCATTTCCTCCCGCGAGGCCGAGGTGGAGAAGGACGGCCCTGTCCAGGGTAGAATCCGGGCAAGAGGGAGTTTCATTTCCCGCTGATTGATGTTCAGCACCCTGAGCCGGGCGGCTTGGGCCTCCATGGTCCATGCTGTGACGGCCTGGTTGTTCTGGAGATACTCGACGATGCACCCCTGGGTCACAGGCACGGAGAATTCCTCGATCTTCATGGACGGGCGAGCGGCCTTAGTGCCTGAATGACCGTTGGCCGGTGAAGGTCATGGCCACCTGGGGGTCGGCCTGGTTCACGGCCTGGATGACCTCGAAATCTCGGATGGAGCCCCCGGGCTGGGCGATGGCCGTGACGCCCTGGGACACGGCCAGATCAACCCCGTCCCGGAACGGAAAAAACCCGTCGGAAACCAGGACCGAGCCGGGAATACCTCCGAAAGCCGAGGATGTTTCGTCTTCGATGTCCTGAAGGGACCGGTGCATGGCCTCGTCGTTTTCGGCCTGTTGCCGGAGCTGATAGATGGACAGGCCGTGACGCTCGAAGGCCAGGATATCGGCGAATTTTGTGTGGGCCTTGCGAATGGTAATGTCAACGCATCCGACCCGGTCCTGTTCACCGGTGCCGATGGCCACGGTGGCTCCGTCCCTGACAAAGATGACCGAGTTGGAGGTCACTCCGGCCTCCACGGCCCAGGCGAAGAGCAGGTCTTCGGCCTCGCGGGGGTCCGGAGACCGAGCAATGATTGTTTGTCCGTCCTTGTCGGCTCGGGCCGGCAGGAAGTCAGCCGGGGTCCTGATTCGATTCTGGAATGAAAACTGGGCGACAAGGCCTCCGTCGCACAGGGATTTGAGGTCCAGAAAAGGGGTCTCGGTCAGAAAGGAGAGGTCGGCCAGGTTGGGAATCTCCAGAATGCGGAGGTTTTTCTTGCGCTTCAGAATATCCAGGGCTCCGGCCTCGTAAGCAGGGGCGGCCACGACCTCGAGGTATTGGCTGGTCGCGAACTCTGCCCAGGATATCGTGATCGGGGAGTTGGTGACCACGGCCCCTCCGAAGGCGGCGATACGGTCGGCGAAAAAGGCCTTTCGAAGGGCCTCTTCCGGTCCCTCGTCAGACCAAGCCGCTCCGCAAGGGTTGTTATGCTTGAGGATGACCACGGCAGGTTTGGCCGCCAAGTATTGGAGAATGTTAATCCCGTTGTCCACGTCAGTCAGGTTGGTCTTGCCGGGGTGCTTGCCTGCCTGGAGCATGTGGGTTTCGCCAAGGGATGATACCAGGCCGGAACTGGGGCCCCGGAACGTTCGGCCAGCCAGGGTCAGGGTCCCACGTTTCAGTTCGTAGAGAGCGGCCGACTGGTCGGGATTCTCTCCATAGCGAAGTCCTTTGGTCTGTCCATCGATGTTCCAAGAGCGTTTTCGGAACACGAGAGTCTGGTCGCCCAGGGTGATGGTCAGGTCCTGGGGAAAGGGGTCGTCCTGGATGGTCTGATACATTTTTCGGAGATCGTTCATTGTGAATTCCGCACAAGGGCTTGTTGCCGGAGGGTCGGCGTTTTCGATCAAGGATTCGGGTTTGCGCTTTGGCAGCAAAGCATCTAGCATAGCCCCTCCCAGGGGGCAAATGAAAAGGCGGCCCCCGGAGCGCTGCTGGTATTGAGGGGATGAAGGGATGGAAAAGGCATTGGAGAAATTGGCCGAACAGCTCAACAGCCTGGACGAGGCCTCTCTGGTCAAGCTCTTCGACCGATACGAGGCCGTTGTCAGACAGTTTCGTCCCGGCCGGAACTGGGAGAGGGCCGTACTCGTCTTGTCCATGATTCAAGCCGTTCGGTGGAAAAATCAGCTTTTCAACCATCACTGGAAGGAATTACATGGTCCTTCGTCCGATGACCCACCAGAACCAGAGCCGGACCGGGAGCCGACCTCCCTTTCGGAGCAGGGTAAGGGTAGGGTGTTACGATTTCCTGGCACGTGACGATCGAAGAGCGTTAAACAAAGAGGGCCACCCGTGGGTGGCCCTCTTTGTTTTCGAAGCATTGAAACGGACGAAGTTAGTTCGCGTATCCGATGATCTCGGGAACGAGGAAGCCCATGATGCTCTGCAATTCCTGGGTCAGGGCCTGTTCGCGGCTGGTGGTCGTGGCGTCGAGGCGCTGCCGGCCCTGATAGGTGTTGATGTAGGCAAGATTGCCGTTTTGGTAGATTTTCAGCCTAAGTTGGCTTTTGGCCTTGAAGCTGGCCATGGCCGGCTGGTAGAGGTAGGTTTCCTCGACAAAGCCTTGTACGGCCAGGCCGGTGTCCGGAACGGAGCTGGAAACCTGCGTGATGCAACCGGCCTTGTCCAATTCCTGGATCATGGCGTTCTGCATCCACTCGGCCACAGAAGACGTTGGTTCAAAGACGCTGACCGGGGCCTTGCCCAGGCTTTTGTCAGTGCGGTTGTCCTCGAAGGGCAGGATGGTGACCTTTCCGGCGCAGCCCTTGATGTCGGCATCTGTCGGGCTGTAGAGCAGGTTAACCTTTTTGACGTTAGAGCATCCGGCGATAAGGGCGATGAAGAACACGGCACAAATCAGTTTGACGACGGAATTTTTCATGGCATCTCTCCTGTTGTTTGATATGTAGAGGGATCAAGGAACCGTTTCCTTCATAGTTCACTATTCGGCGAAAGGCAAAGAAAATGTTGGCTAGGCCTTGTCGGTGCGATCAGTCTGCCGGAGGGGGGCACCCTCTTTGCGGGCCAGGATGAGACCGGTAACGGTCAGACCGCATCCAGCCAGACAGAGGGTCAGAAAGAGCATGGGAATGTTCGTTCCTGCAAAGACCAGAGGAGGGAAGTCCCCGGTTATGATCCAGAGGGTGGATTGGTAGATGGTCAGCAGAACCCAGATCGCCCCGGCTCCGCCTGTTAGTATCCGGCCCGAGGTCAAAAGGAGAAGAGCAAGTCTAGGTCTGGGCATTGAAGGCATCCTGAAGTCTGTAGCGGAGATGGGTGTTGCGGTTGGCCCCTTCCGTGTTCCTGAGACCGATTGCCAGGGCCTTTTTTGTGCCGATGAGGACGGCCAGGCGGCGGGCCCTGGTCAGAGCGGTGTAGATCAGGTTCCGCTTGAGGAGCATGTAGTGCTGGGTGACCACGGGCATGACCACGGCCGGATATTCGCTTCCCTGTGACTTGTGGACGCTGACTGCATAGGCCAGGACGATCTCGTCCAGATCCTCGGTCTCATAGACGGCCTCGAGGTCGTCAAAAGCCACGACGATCCGCTGCTCCTCGGGGTCGACGTCGATGACCCGGCCCAGATCGCCGTTGAAGACTTCCTTGTCGTAGTTGTTTCGGGTCTGAAGGACGCGGTCTCCGACCCGGAATCGTCTTGGCCCTCGCTGGAACTCCCTGCCGTCTGGGTTCAAGCGGTCCTGCAGAACCCGGTTCAGGACCAGTGTGCCCACGTCGCCCTTGTGCATCGGGGTCAGGACCTGGACGTCCTTAAGGGGGTCCAGTCCGTAGACTTGTGGGATCCTTTCGGCGACCATGCGGACGATGAGCTCCTGGACCTTGTCCGTGTCCGGATTCTCGATCCAGAAGAAGTCTGCGTCCGGCGGTTCCCGGTCGCAGGGTAGGGGGAACTTGCCCTCGTTGATGAGGTGGGCGTTGACCACGATCATGCTGTTCTGGGCCTGGCGGAAGATCCGGGTCAGGGTGACCCCGGGGAGGACGGCGCTGGAGATGATGTCGCCAAGGACGTTGCCAGGGCCGACCGATGGTAGCTGGTGCATGTCTCCGACCAGCACGAGACGGCAGGGCAGGGGCAGGGCTCGGAGGAGGTGGAGAAACAGGGGGCAGTCGACCATCGAGGCCTCGTCGACGATGAGGACGTCGGCTTTCAGCTTCCTGGCCTCGTTCTGTTCGAACCCCTGCTTGGCGTTGAAACCCAGAAGCCGGTGAATGGTGGAGGCCGTCTGCCCCGTGGCCTCGGCCAGACGCTTGGCGGCCCGGCCGGTGGGGGCTGCCAGAGCGACGCTGAGGCCGAGGTCGCGGAGGGTGTCGACGATCATGCGGGTGATGGTGGTCTTGCCTGTCCCGGGACCTCCGGTGATCACGTAGACCTTGTGCCCGCAGGCCTCGAGGACGGCCCGTCGCTGTTCCGGCGAGAGACGGATGCGGGCCCGGTGCTCGGCCTCGCTGACGGCCCGGTCGAGTTTTTGCGGATCGAGCCAGCTTGCGTGGGTGGCCACGGCGTGAAGCCGTTCGGTGATCTCCCGTTCCAGAAGATAGAAGAAGGAGAGATAGACGGCCTCGTCGATGTCCTGCTCGGGCAGGGGGAGAATGGTCACCTTCCTGCGATCCTTCAGCCGTTCCAGTGCCTCGTTCAGAGGCTCATGGTCGTCGATTTCGAGCATTTCCGCCGCCCGGGCCAGAAGACTTCTCTTTTCCTGAAACATGTGGCCGTTTTCGGTCTCCCTGGTCAGAGCGTAGTAGAGCCCGGCTTCAAGACGTCTGGGACTGGTCCGGTCCAGTCCAAGCTTTAGGGCCATGACGTCGGCGGTCTTGAAGCCGATGCCGCGGATGTCGTAGGCCAACTGGTAGGGATTGTCGCGCAGGAGATCCACGGCTTGGCTTCCGTAGAGTTGGTGGATCTGGCCGGCGAAGGTTGGGGGGATGGCGTGGCTTTGGAGAAAGAGCATGAGCCCTCGGACCTCCCTGTGCTTTTCCCAGGATTCTCGAATTGATTGAATTTTTTTTGGACCTATTCCCTCGACCTGGAGGAGACGCTCGGGGGTCTCATCGAGGATGGTCAAAACCTCGGCCCCGAAGGCCTCGAGCATCCGGCCGGCCATGACCGGCCCGAGTCCCTTGATCATGCCCGAGCCAAGATAGCGCCTGATGCCGTTGACTGTGGCCGGAAGAAGCTGAACGCAGGTCTCGACCTTGAACTGGGGGCCAAATTTGGGGTGTTCCGTCCAGGTCCCGGTCAACTCGAGCATCTCGCCGGGGGCCAAGGATCCGAGGATGCCGACCACGGTGGTCAGGCCGGGGTGCTCCTTGGTTTTGATTCTGGCGATGGTGAACCCGCTGTCTTCGTCGGAGTAGGATATGGTTCGGACCTCCCCCCGGAGGAAGCGGTCGGTCTCGGGGGCCATCAGAAGTTCTGCCGGAACTGCAGGGACTGTCGAAGGGTCTCGCGGTCCATGAATTTGACTTCGGCCCCGAGGGGGATGCCCTGGGCCAGTCGGGTGACCGGCAGGCCCGGGGCCAGGCCGTGCAGGTGGTTCTTGAGGAAGGAACAGGTGATCTCGGCTTCGGTGGTCGCCCCCAGAGCCAGAATGATTTCTTTGGCCTGGCCGTTCAGGATCAGGCGTCGAAGCTTGTCCAATTCCAGACGGGCCGGTTCGAGGCCGTCCAAGGGGGAGAGCAGACCTCCAAGGACGAGGTAGCGTCCCCGGAAGGCCGAGGAACTTTCCAGGGTAAGGAGGGAGTCCCATTCAGCGACCACGCAGATCTGGCCGTTGTCCCGAACCGGATCCTGGCAGATGGGACAGGGGTCCGAATCGGCCAGGGCGGCGCAGATCGAGCAGCGGCAGAGCTGGTCCCGGAGGGCCTGGATGGACCCGGCCAGGGCAAGGGCCCGGTCACGGGGCCAGTCCAGGACGGCCAAGGCCATCCTGAGAGAGCTTTTGGGCCCGATGCCGGGCAGGGACTGGAATCTGTCGACGAGATCCTGAAGAGGAAGGGGCAGGAAACTCACGTTGTTGGGTCCGATGGATGGAGCAGACAGGGCTCAAAACATACCGGGAATGTTGATGCCCCCGGTCAGTGCCCCGATCTCCTGCTGCATCATGTCCTTGCCTTTTTTAATGGCCTCGTTGACGGCGGCGGCCACCAGGTCCTGGAGCATGGTCACGTCTTCGGGGTCGACTACGGCCGGGTCGATAGTCACGGAGAGGATTTCCTGTTTGCCGGTGGCCTTGACCGTGACCATGCCTCCTCCGGCCGAGGCTTCAATGACCCGCTGGCCGAGTTCTTCCTGGGCCTTGGCAATTTTTTTCTGCATGATCTGGGCTTGGCGGAACAGTTCGTTCATGGGCGATCTCCTGGATTCAGTGGGTGTTTGTGGATTTGGTCCGACGGTTCAGGAAAGGCTGGGTCAGGCCCTTGAATCGGATCGCGGCGGGATTTCGGTCACGTCGATGATCCGGGCGTCGAATTCACGGAGCAGGCGGTCTATGTGTGGGTTGGTCTGGGCCATGGCTAGAAGCTCCTCGCGGGTCCGCCTCTTTTTTTCCGGTCTTGCCTCTACGGTCAAGTCCCAATTGAGCCCGAAATAGTCTTGGACCAGATCTTTCAGTGCCTGGCCGTGGTCTCCGTTGGTCAGGGTCCGCTCGTGGACGGACAGGGGGCATGACAGGACCAGACTGCTTTCACCGACCATTGCCGTGGCCTGACGCAGGCAGGAGTAGAGACCGTTTTCGCCCTTGCGTTCGCGGACATAGGCCGTGAAGCCCTCGAAGGTCCCCGAGCCCTCCACGGCCGGCTTCGTCTTTGGCAATACCTCGGCCGGGTCGGGCAGGGTCTGTTCGGACGTGTCATCCTTTTTCGAGACCTGCGGACCGGATCTGGAGGGGAGAGATCCACCGGCCTTGTCCGGAGGTGGGGGCAATGGTGTCGGGCCATTTTCATTTTCGGCTGAGTCCGGACCGGGAAAGTCCACTCGTTCGATGGGCAGCAGGGTCGGGAGATAGGCCAGGTTCAGAAGGAGCATCTCCAGGGCCGTGCCTGGTTCCGGAGCGGACATGACCCGGCGCTGGCCCTCGAGAGTGACCTGCCAGCAGGCGTGGACGTGGGCCGGACTGAAACCCTGGGACAGCTCCTGCCAGACGGCGATTTCCGGAGCAGGAAGGTCGAGAAGCCCATGAGCCTCCTGGCCGCATTGCCCGAGGAGGAAGAGGTTTCTCCAGCTCTGAATCAGTTCCCGCAGGAAGAAGCCGAGGTCAAGGCCCTGTTCGAGAAGCGAGTTGGACAGGCCAGAGAGGCGGACAGTATCCCGGTCCCGAATAGCCTTGACGACGGCCTGGAGGGTTTCCTGGCCAGCCAGGCCGAGGACTTCGCGGGCGTGGCGCTCCTCCAGGGTTCCTTCACAAAAGGCCAATAGTTGGGAAAGAAAGGACATGCCGTCTCGGACGCTACCGGCGGCTCGGCGGGCGATGAGGTTCAGGACCGAGGGTTCGGCATTGATCCCTTCCTGTTGGAGAAGCCAGGCTAGATGGTCGCGGATGGCGGCCTGGGAGAGATGTTTGAACACATAGTGCTGGCAGCGACTGATAATGGTCCGGGGAAATTTTTCGGCCTCGGTGGTGGCCAGGATGAAGGTCACGTGGCCCGGCGGTTCCTCCAGGGTTTTCAGCAGGGCGTTAAAGGCCTCCCGGGTCAGCATGTGGGCCTCGTCGATGATGAAGACCTTGTAGCGG
>RZZR01000010.1 GCA_009929795.1 Deltaproteobacteria bacterium
GAATGGGGATTTGTGAATACTACTTCTTCTTGAAGCCGGAGAAGACCGCCTGCACCCGGCGATTTTGTTGGCGGCCCTCGACGGTCTCGTTGGTGGCGATGGGCCGATCCTGTCCGAATCCCATGGCCGTGAGCCGGGCCGGATCGATACCCATGCGATCGACCAGAGCGTTTTTGACGCTGACGGCCCGGGCCTGAGATAGTTTCTTGTTCGATGCCTTGCTTCCCGTGCTGTCGGTGTGCCCTTCGATGGTAACCGCGGTTTCGGGGTTGGCCTTCAGAAAATCGGCAACCGCCTGAAGCTGGTCGTCATAGATGGGCTTGACCACGGCCTTGTCGCTGTCGAACTGGATTTCAAGCCTGAACGTGACTTCGATGGGACATCCGTGCTCGTCCACGGCCAACCCAAGAGGAGTTCCCGGGCACTTGTCCAGACGATCGACCACGCCGTCACCGTCGCTGTCCACGTCTACGATCTTTGGAGGCAGGGGACAGCCGTCGGCGTCCACCGGCGTGCCTCGGGGGGTGTTCGGGCATTTGTCGCGGTTATCCAGGACGCCGTCGCCGTCAGAATCCCCGATCACGTCATAGAAGACGCCGTGGACGAAAGCATCCATGCCAGCGTCATCCCGGAGGAAGGCCGCGGTTGTGTACGAGCAGCAGGAATTCAAGTTGGCGATGGCCTCCAGTGAGGCTTGATCGGTCTCGGTACCGCCCATATCGATGACATGGAAACAGATCCTGCCGGGAGCGAGGTCATAGATTTTTTTGGCCTGTGCCACGGGCTCGGATCCCTGGTTGGATTCTCCGTCGCTGACAAGAATGATGGCCGTCCTGCCGTTCAGCCCGGAAACAATCGGTGCCAAAAGGGCCAGGCTGTCGCCCATCGGGGTCCTGCGGCCGAAGATTTCGTACTTGGTTTCCACCCCCTGAATGGCCGAGGCCATGGAGGCCCGGTCAAAAGAACCCATGCCCGAACGGAGCTTGTAAGGGGCGAAGGTGGCCAGTCCGGCCTGGTAGGGCAGGGCAGGAATCTTGTCGTTCATGCGGGAAAGGATGTTCACGGCTGCGGAGATCTTGTTTGTCTTTTGGCCTTCCATGCTCATGGCCATGGAGCCGGAATGATCCAGGAACAAGACGAAGTTTTCAATCTTGGGGACCAGCTCCGATGTTGCAGCCTGGGCTGACGAGGCAAAAAAGAAAACGATGAGTGCCAAGGGAACAAGGGCAAAGGTTTTCATTTTCATGACCATCTCCTCAAAAGTTCGAAAATTACAAGGATCGACAGATTTTGACCGATTGATTTGGTTTTAATTCTTTGATTCGTCCTCCATTTCTAGTCAGATTGTGCCAAGAATTGACATGGCCATCATTCTTTATGCCCTGATACGCGGATTTCGTCTAGGACATGTCTCACGGTTAAAAGCATCTCGTCCAGCCTATACGGTTTTCTGATGAAATCCGAGGCTCCGAACAAATGCGGATCCTCAGCCATGGAATGGGCCGCATACCCGCTGGTGACCAGAATTCTGGCCTTCGGGTAAATTTCTTTCATCTCCCTGATCAGGTGCTCCCCGCCCATGCCGGGCATGCCAAGATCTGTGACAACCAGATCGATGTTGCCCTTTTCCAGCCTAAAAATTTTCAGGGCTTCTTCACCGCTGCTGGCCGTGAGAACGGTGTATCCATGACCGCTCAAGATGTCCTCAGTCAATTCGAGAATGAGTTCCTCGTCGTCAACGAGCAAGATCCTTTCGGTTCCACCTTCGATTTCCTGGCGGTCATGTCGGGTGCCAATGACGTTGTCCACGGTTGAGACTGTCGGCAGGGCGGGCAGGTAGATGCTGAAGGTTGTTCCCCGGTTCTTTTCGCTGGAGCAGGTGATGTGTCCTCCATGGTCGGTGACAATGCCATAAACAGTGGACAGGCCGAGGCCGGTGCCCTGGCCCACGGCCTTGGTGGTGAAGAAGGGTTCGAAGATATGTTCCCTGGTCGCATCGTCTATGCCCAAGCCCGAGTCTGAAACGCGCAGGACCACGTATGGGCCGGGAGCAAGCTCGGGATGATTCCCGTGACCTCTTCCGTCTGAATCGAACGTTTCGGTGGCGATGACCAGACGCCCGCCGTCCGGCATGGCGTCCCGGGCGTTGTTGGCCAGATTCATCAAAACCTGCTCCATCTGGGTGGCGTTGGCCTCGATGTCGAACAGATTCGGAGCCAGATTGGTTTCGATGTCAATCATCTTGGGAATGGTCCGCTGGAGCAGTTTGACCGCTTCGACAATGACCGTGTTCAGGTTGAGCGTGGTTCGGACAACGTCCATCTTTCGACTGAAGGTCAGAAGTCGGCGGACCAGCTCGGTGGCCCGTTCCACGGTCCGGTCGATTTGCATGAGCGATTCCCGTTCCCGATCGTTCTCCGGTCGGCGCATGAGAAGGAGCTGAACATTACCGGCTATGGCCTGGAGGATGTTGTTGAAGTCGTGGGCGATGCCACCGGCCAGGGTTCCAACGGCCTCCATCTTCTGGGATTGACGAAGCTGATCCTCGAGACGATTTCGGTCCCTCTCGATGCGCTGGTGTTCCTCGATTTCGCGTTGCAGGTTCCAGTTGGCCTCGACCAGTTCTGCGGTCCGATCTTTGACCTGCTGTTCAAGGCCGGCCTGGTAGCTCCGTATCTTTTCATCGGCCGCGGCCAATTGCTGGCCGGCTCCGGCAATGATCCGGCTCAATTCGCCGATTTCGTCCCGGGCGTTGTCGGTCGGAATCCGATGAAAATCGCCTTGCCCGAGGCCTCTGGCGGCCATGACCAGGGCGTTGATGCGGACGATAATCCTACGACTGAAGAGATTTCCCAAAAGAATAACGGCCAGCAGGACGATGAGACTGGTCAGAAACAGGCCGTGCCGGAGGTGGAAGGCCGCGGCGTAGAGTTCTTTCTCGGGCTGGGTGAAGATCAGGGTCCAGCCCGTGGCGACCTGCGACTCATTCTGGTCGACCGGAACGAACGAGGCCACCATGTCTTGATTGTCGTCCCGGAAGGGAAGAATTCCGCTTGTGCCGGTTCGGATGGCATCGAGCAGGACCGGATGCGGCAATGGATCGAGAATCCGGTCGGGTTTGGGACCGGCCACGATCAGACCCCGTCGATCGATCAGGGTACTCAGGTCCTGGTCACCGAAGTTGACGCCGGAGACAATCTTCCAGATGGGCTCCATGTCGATCTGGCCAATGAGGATGTCGTTCCGGGGCGCATCCGTCCTGTTCGGGACGGCCAGGGCCACGGTCATCACGGTCTGGCGTGGATAGATGAGAACATGTACATCCGAGAGCAGGCTCTCGCCGGCTACGGCTTTCTGGAACCAGGTCGTAGATTTCCATGTTCCCCGAAAGGAGTACCGGCCCGAGGCCAGGACATTGCCGTTTTGGTCAAGAAGGGTCAGGTCCTTGACGATGGGATGAAAGCGCAGCGTCCTGTGGAATTCCTTCTCGATGGTCTCCCTGGTTCTAATATCTTGGCCCAAGGCCGGATTCTCGGCCAGAAGCAGAATGCTGTTGTAAGCCGCGTTCACTTCACGTTGCAGTTCCTTGGCGACTTCCGTTCCCAGGGAGAGCAGGGCCTGATTCCGGGCCGAGCGAATGCTCCCCTCGACCAGGATCAGGGAAAAGGCACTCATGACCAGAACCGGAATCAGGCCCCCGACCAGAAGGAAAAGAACGATCTTGGTGTGGATCCGCATGATTTCGGCGCCCTATCGTTCCGATTGCAGTTCGGCCCAGATTTCCTGACGGGTTCGAACCGATTCCTCGCTTCCCATGTCACCGAAGGTTTCGCACAAAGCCATTTTTTCCTCCGAGGGATAGACCTCCGGGGCTTGGAGAACGGCCGGATCGGTGAAGGCCCGGGAGGCCGTATTGGGTGTCGCCGTCCATATTTCCGAGGCGATGGCTCCCATGATCTCAGGTCGGTGGACATAGTCGATGAATGCGTGGGCTTCGGCCATGTGTCTGGCCTGGCGGGGGATGACAAACACGTCGAACCAGATGGCGGCCCCTTCCCTGGGCAGGACGTAGCGGATGTCCTCATTCTGCTCGGCGGCCATCATGGCGTCGCCGTTGTACAGTTGGGCCGCCCAGAGCCTTTCGGCGGCCATCATCTCCCCGATGGTCACGGGGTCGAAGTATCCGGCCAGAAGAGGGCGCTGCCTCAGCAATGCCTCGCGAATGGACTGAAGCTGCTCCGGCCGGTCGGCGTTCAGGGGGAAGCCCAGCATCTTGGAGGCCGCTCCGGTCACCTCAAAGGGGTTGTTCAGCATGGCCACGCGCCCCGCATAGCGTTCATCCCAGAGGATTTTCCAGGTTTCGATATCTCCGTCGACATGTTTGGAGTTGACCACCAGGCCGGTGGTTCCGGTACAATAGGGGACCATCCAGTTCCTCCAGTGTTCATGGTCGGGCGGCAGCCACGAACCATGAAGATTGACGAGGTTGGGAATGGCGTGGATGTCGATGGGAGAGACGAGCTTGGCCTTGGTCATCTCCATGGCCACGCTGCGACTGACCACGATCAGATCCACGTCGGGCAGGCCCGATTGGATGGCCCCGAGAATGGCCTCGTCGTCTTCGAACGTCACTAGCTGGACGGAAATCCCGGTTTCGCTGGTGAATCCGGCCAAGGTCTCTGAACCGATATAGTCTTCCCAGTTGTAGAAGATCAGAGGGCCTTCGGACACTGGTGGCGAAGATTCGGGTTGCCCTCCATTACTGGATGAAGGCTTGTCGCAGGCCACGATAAAAATGGCGAGAAGGCAGCAAAGGCAAACTTTATAAATGGATGGGTTGAAGATCATGGCTGATTGTCTCCCAAGTGCATCGTTATCTTTTTGATAATAATTTTCAATTTAATATATCCCAATATCAAGCCAAAGATTCGAACCCGGCTACGATATCCAGAAGCTCCTCGGTGATGCCGGCTTGGCGTGTGGTGTGGAAATCACGTGTTAGGGCCTCCAATCGTTCGCGAATGTTTCGCTCGGCACCCTGCATAGCCGCCAGACGCATGGCATTTTCGCTGGCCAGGGATTGGGCCAAGGCCCGGTATAGACCGACGAACATGTATTCGCGGACCAGCGATGAAAAGAGGTTTCCCTGGGACATGGTGCACAAGGGCAGGCTTCGGCCGGGCCATGGCCGGGCCTGGAGGGTTTTCAGCCATTGGTCGTCCAGGGGAAGGAGACGGGTCGTGGTCGGATGGCTCGAAGCCTGTCCGACGGGTACGGGGTGGAAGAGCCGGATTTCCTCCAAGCCCAGAAATTCCGTCCAGGCCTGGAGTTCGACGGATAGGCGTTGGACCAGGGGAAGAAATCCGCCCACGCCTGTCGGCACCCGAAAGACATGACCAATGTCGAGATCCATGTCCCTAAGCCTGTCCGCGGCACGTTCGCCGACCACGAGCAGAGAGGAGGGCCTGTCGGACTCCCGAGCCAGGGTTTCCAGAACCAGACCGGTCAGATCCTCGTTCAACTGGCCGCACATGCCCTGGTCCGAGCCGAAGACCACTCCTCCCAGAGGCCCGGGCCGCGAGGGGCGTGCAGCCACCCGGCCGTCTGGCCGGCGGAGCACGGCCATGAGGGCCAATTCCACAGTTTCGGCGTATTCATCCACGGATCGGGCGGCCTTTTCGAATTGGGCGATGTTCACGGCGGCCAAGGCCTTCATGGTCCGGACAATGGAATGAAGATCGTGGACGCTGGAAAGCCGCCGCTCTATGGCCTGCAGGGTGTCCATGGCCTCAGTCCGGGCGTTTTGGGGTCGGTGATTCCGGTTGCGGCTTCAGATCGGCCACGGCCTGTCCGGCCAGGGATTTCAAGCGTTCGAGGTCCTCGTCCTGGAGACGTTCCCCGCTTTCAACGGCCTGGCAGAGGTCCCGGGCCTCGCGGTGAACCAGATCGGCCACGGCACGCGAGGCCTCCTGAATGGCGTCCAATTCCAAAGAGTCGAAGATTCCGGAATTGACCGCTACTAGGACCGAGATTTGGTGCCAGACCGGCAGAGGTTGGTACTGAGATTGACGGAGAATCTCCCTGACCCTTTGGCCCCGGTGGATGGATTTCTTGGTTTCCGCGTCGAGGCGGGTTCCGAATCGGGAAAAGGCCTCCAATTCCTCGAATTGGGCGTAGGCCAGACGAAGATCGCCGGCCACGGCCCGGTAGGCCGGAAGCTGGGCCTTGCCCCCGACCCTGGAGACGCTGCGGCCGATGTCCACGGCCGGAAGGATGCCTTTGCGAAACAGAACCGGGCTCAGATAGACTTGGCCATCGGTGATGGAGATAAGATTCGTTGGAATGTAGGCCGAGAGGTTCCCGGCCTCGGTCTCGACCACGGGCAGGCAGGTGATGGAGCCTCCGCCGAGTTCGGTCCGCAGACGGGTGGAGCGCTCCAGCAGCCGGGAGTGGATGTAGAAGATGTCTCCGGGAAAGGCTTCCCGGCCGGGGGGCCGACGCAGTAGCAGGGAGAGCTCCCGGTAGGCCCGGGCGTGGCGGGTCAGATCGTCAAGGACCAAGAGAACGTCCAACCCCATGGATGCGAATTCCTCGGCCATGGCCATGGCCGAGTAGGGGGCGATGAACTGCAGTCCCGGCGGGTCGTCCTCGGTGGCGGTGAGGACCACGCAGCGGTTCATGGCCTGCCCGTCCTCCAGGGCGGTCAAAACCCGGGCCATGGCCGAGGCCCGTTTGCCGATGCCGCAATAAATGGAAACGACCCCGGTCTCGGCCTGATTCAGGATGGCGTCGAGACAGACAGCGGTCTTGCCCGTCTGGCGGTCACCCATGACCAGCTCCCGCTGGCCCCGGCCTATGGGGATGAGGGCGTCAACGGCCTTGATTCCGGTCTGCAGGGGTTTGGTAACCGGGAGGCGGTCCATGATTTCTGGGGCCTGAGATTCGACCGGTCTGGATGCGTCCGTGTCCACGGGACCGAGGCCGTCCAATGGCCGTCCCAGGGCGTCGACCGAACGGCCGAGAAGGCTTCGGCCGACCCCGACGTCAAGAACCCGGCCGGTGCGGCGGACACGATGCCCCGAGGCCAGATCCGGAGCCCTGTCCAGCAGGACGACCCCGACCAGGACCTGGTCGATGTCAAAGGCCAGTCCCCGGGATCCGTCCTCGAAAAGAAGGAGTTCGTCGGACATGGTTCCGGGCAGGTCGCGGACCTGGGCCGTGCCCGGTCCCACGGAGGCCACCCGCCCCACGGTTTCGACCACCAGATCGGCCCGGGCGGCCGTTTCGCCGCGATCCATGGCCGATTCGACCATGGCCGAGAGGGCCGAAAAATCCGGTTTTTGATCGTCAGGTTTCATGTCCGTCCCCCCCGACATTGGCCGAGGTCAGGCGGAGAGCCTCATGGGCCTCCTCCCGCAGAGCCCTGAGGCAGGCGTCCACGTTCCATTCAAGGACCTTGCCCTCGGAGGAAAGCTCCAGGCCCATGATCAGGTTCGTGTCCATCCTGAATTCGACCTGACGGTCATGGCCCAGAATCTCGCGCAGCGTCCGTTCCAGAACCAGACGCCGTTCACGCCCGAGATCAAAAGCTGCGGAAACGACGACGGGCCCGGGAGTTTTGGTCAGCTCGGCCAGTTGGTTGTCGGGCAGGGCCTCGATTCTTTTCATGAAACTCTGGACCACCCGGTCGTCCAGATCCTCGTCGGCCAGTTTTTGGAGTACCGTCCGAGCCGCCGATACGGCCTTTTCGGCGGCCAGGGAGGCCAGGGTAGAGAGCAGTGCCCGTTCATGCCGGAACAGGGAATCGGCAAAGCCCCGGCCCAGTTCCTCGGCCCGCTGCCTGGCTTCGGCCATCAGTTCCCGGCCTTTGGCCTCCGCCACGGCCTCGGCCTCTTGGAGGATGGCCCGGCGTTCCTCGTGGACGGCCTCGATCTTTGATTGAAATTCGGTTCTGGCCTGCACGGACTCGTTTTTGGCCAGCTCGGCCTCGGCCATCCGGTCCCGGATGCCTTCCTCGCGCCGGTCCACGGCCTTGAGGACGCGATCGTAGAGAAAGAATTTCAGCAGACCGACGAGGATGAGAAAATTGACGGCCTGGGCCAGGACGGTGAACCAATCCAGAAGCAAGGGTCTAGCCTCCGGCCTTGATGGCCCAGTCCCAGATGGGATTGGCGAAAAGGAGGATCATGGAGACCACGAAGCAGTAGATGGCCGTGGACTCGACCATGGCCAGGCCCACGAACAGGGTCCGGGTGATGGAATTGGTGGCGTCGGGCTGCTGGGCCATGGCCGCAAGGGCCTGGGCCAGGGCCCGGCCTTCGCCCAGGGCCGGGCCGATGGACCCGATGGCGATGGTGATGCCGGCCGTGAAGACCGAGGCCGTGCCGATGAGGCTGATGCTGTCCATGTATCACTCCTTGGGATCGATGTTGCGCTTTTGGGGCGGGTCCGAAGTGGCCGAGGCGATGTACACCGCCGCCAGGATAGCGAATATGTAGGCCTGCAAAAGGCCGGTGAGCAGGCCCAGGATATTCATGACGATCGGGAAGAAGAGGGGGGCGATGGCCAGGAGAATGGCCACGATCTTTGTTCCGCTCATGACGTTGCCGAAAAGACGCACGGCCAGGGCCAGGGTCCGGGAGAACTCTCCGATGACGTTGAAGGGCAGAAGCATGGGGGATGGTTTGGCGTAAAGCTTCAGGTATCCGATCGGACCGTGGGCCGATACACCCCGCAGGACAACGGTCGCCAGGACACACAGGGCCAGGGCCACGGTGGTCGACAGGGATGCCGTGGGAGGAATGAACCCGGGCACCACGGCCAGGACGTTGGTCACGGCGATGAACAGGAATAGGGTGCCCAGAAAAGGCAGGAAGGATTCGCCCCGGCCGGGCATGATATCCTCGATCTGGGAGCGCAGGCCGAGGATGATTGCCTCGAGGACGCCCTGGGACCTGGGAATGTCGACCCCGGAGGTCAGATTCCTGGTCAGGAGATGAGAGACCAGGGCGATGAGGCCCATGACCAACCAGGTGAAGAGGATGGTCGCGTTGAGCTTCAAAAATCCCCATTGGAGATAGACCAGAAGGTCCGGGGTAATATCCTTGATATCCATGGTTTAGGGTCTCTTGACCGATATCTGCGGGTGGCCGGGACCGAGGATTTTGGTCAGGACGAGCCTGACGAGGAGAAAGCAGGACAGCCAGGATAGAGCCAGGAGCCAGTGGCCTTCGATCACAGGCCAGAGAAGGGCGATGGCCAGAACCAGGCGTGCGGCCAGGCTGCCCATGAACCAGAGTCCAGCCATGGGGCGGCCGATGCCCAGGCGGATCGTCCACCACAAACCGAGAAAAAAAATCGCCCCGGCAACCAGACCCAGGCCGCCCGCCACCAAGAGGGCTGCGGGTCCGGCCTGGGCCGGATCGACGCCGATCAGATTCCAGACCATATCAGTCCTCCCGACCGTGGCGCTGTATCCAGTACCAAGCGTTGGCACAGCCCAGGGCCACACCCAATACCAGGAACATGAGGGCGAAGGACCAGGGCGTGGGCCAGTGCGAGTCGATCCAGATCCCCAGGGCCAGACAGAGGACCGCCGGCACGGCCACGGACCATCCGACCATGCCGAAGAAGCCCAGGCCGAACCAGACCCCGAGCTCTCTTTCGCGGCGGGCCTTGTCCCGTCGTCTTCCCTTTTTGTCCACGGCCTCGACCAGTTTCTTTTCGGGCGAAGTGTCCTTCATACGTTCCCTCCGGTCTCAATGTTCAGGAATGCCCGGACAAAACCGACTTCCAGCCTGGCCACCGAGGTCCTGGCCTTGAGTTCCTGCTCGGTGACCTGGCTAAAGGTCTCGGCCACGATTTCGGCCAGGGAGGCCGGATCGTCTCCGGGCACGGCGTTGCGCACGGCCACCCGAACTTCTGGCCCGACCTTGACCAGGGTACCCCGGTCCACGGCCAGCAGGCGCTCCTGTCCGCTCTCGTCGGCATAGGTCATGATTCCGGGAACCAGGCCCGCTGCCATGTCGACATGGTTGGGGAGTAGGCCGAAAAAGCCATTTTCAGTTTCAGCCACGATCTTGAGAGCCGATGCGTCCAAAATCGGGCCGTGGGGCACATGGACGACCAGACGCATGGACTTCATGCGTCCCTCCGGGCCTGGTCTATGGTTCCGATCATATACAGGCTGGATTCGGGCAAGTCCCTGAATTCGTCGGCCAGAATGCGCTCACAGCCTTCCAGGGCCTGCTCGATCGGAACGAAACGGCCCTCCATGCCCGTGAATTGCCCGGTAACGGCAAATGGCTGGGTCAGAAATCGTTCGAGTCTGCGGGCCCGGTTCACGATCCGCCGGTCTTCAGGTGACAATTCCTCCAGCCCGAGCATGGCGATGATGTCTTTCAACTCATGATACTCGGCCAGGGTTCGTTTGACGGCCCTGGCCACGTCGTAGTGCCTGCGGCCGACCACCTGGGGAACGAGCATGCTCGAGTCCGACTCCAGGGGATCTACGGCCGGATAGAGACCCTGGGCGGCCCGATTGCGGGAGAGAACGATGGTCGAGGACAGATGCCCGAAGGCGTGGACTGCGGCCGGGTCGGTGAAATCGTCGGCCGGGACGTACACGGCCTGGATGGAGGTGATGGCTCCCCGGTCCGTGCTCGAGATGCGCTCTTCGAGTTCGGCCAGTTCGGTTCCGAGTGTGGGCTGATAGCCGAGGCGGGAGGGCAGGCGGCCAAGGAGGCCGGAAACCTCCATGCCGGCCTGGACGAAACGGAAGATGTTGTCGATGAGCAGGAGCACGTCCTGGCCTTTGCGGTCGCGGAAATGTTCGGCCATGGTCAGGGCGGCGTGGCCGATGCGGAAACGGGCCCCGGCCGGTTCGTTCATCTGGGCGAAGACCATGACCGTATCCTTCAGCACCCCGGCCTCGTCCATTTCCCGATGGAGCTCCTCGCCCTCCCGACAGCGCTCCCCGATGCCGCAAAAGATGGACATGCCCTCGTGGCCGCCGACCATGTTATGAATCATTTCCATAATCAGCACGGTCTTGCCCACTCCGGCCCCGCCGAACAGACCGGCCTTGCCGCCTCGTTCCATCGGAGCCAGAACGTCCACGGCCTTGATGCCGGTGGTGAAGATTTCCTGGGTCCGTCTTTGGCCGGCGACCCCGGTCGGCGGGGAATAGATGGGCTGTCTCTCGACGGCCTCAAGTTTTCCCCGGCGGTCCATGGGTCGTCCCAGAACGTCGACCATCCGGCCCCGGATGCCCTCACCGACCGGGGCGGCCAGAGGTTTTCCCGTGGCTCGGATCGGCGAGCCTTGGGCTAGGCCCTGGGAGGGTGTCAAGGCAACACCCCGGGCCGCGTTTCCATTCATGTGGACCAGAATCTCGACCACGACTTCTTCCTTCGGACCGGCCAGAACCAGGGTCCGGATGGGAGGCAATGGGCCGTCGAAAGCAAAGTCGATGACGCTGCCCCTGACGGCCAGAACCGTTCCCAACAATCCGATTTCGGATTGGTCGCCGCCGTGCTCGGCATCTCCCGGCATGATGTCCGTCCTTGTCATTTTCGACTATTGTCTGGTGGTCACCTTGTAGGTGACCACCGTCAGATCCTTTTCGCTGGAAGGCGGAACCGTCAAGTCAAAGACAATCCGGCTCGAGTCCTTACGGGCGTATTCGTGGGAAGATCGCTCAATGGTCCACTCCCCCGGGAGACGGTCCTCAATGGAGAGGGCCTGGGCCGCGTCCTTGCCGTTCCGGATGCTGATCTCCTTGACGTACTGAAAGACCTTGTCGGCCACCTTTTTCGATTCGAGTATCTTGGATTCGGCCTGAAGGTCAAAGGCCTTGCCCATCTTCAGCTTGATCTCGGCGTCCACCGGAGTGTGGTCGATGCGGTCCTCGCCGATGAGCAAGGACGTGCCGTCGGCGCTATCCTGATAGGCCCGGACGATGCCTTTGGGAACCGGAATGCCCAGACCGTTGGCCTTGGAATTCTTGAACTCCACATAGACCTCGGGGTTGGTCCACGGGGTGTTTCCGGACCAATTGTCAAGAGTGAAGAGGAGCCTTCTTTCGATGGCGATACCCGGGGCCTGAAGCAGGCTGATCTGCTTGGTCTGCCGGTTGGCGATGTCCAGCCTGCGGGGCATGCTGTAGAGATGGTACTCGAAGACCGATTCCTCGCTCATGCCCGCGGCCTCGGCATACATGGTCCGTTTCTGGGCCATGGCGACCATGTCCCGCTCCGGTCGGGCACGGTTCAGTTCTCCGGCCATGAGTTGGAGTCTGGCTCCCTTGAAGGCTTTGCCGGTTTTGTTGTCGATGGTCGCCCAGCCCGTC
This sequence comes from Deltaproteobacteria bacterium, assembly GCA_009929795.1. NCBI lineage: Bacteria > Pseudomonadati > Myxococcota > Myxococcia > Deltaproteobacteria bacterium. The sequence goes on from RZZR01000010.1 coordinate 12,350, forward strand.
AGGCTCGCGGTTCGACCGTCCTTGTCCAGGGCCAGGACGTAGTCGGTTTCCCAGCGTATCTGGGAGGCCACGTAGGAAACCTGAATGTCCTGGGTTGTCGGCCCCTGGTTGGAAACCAGCCATGCCAGTGTCGGAGTGGCCCGCAGTTCATCGGGAATGGCGTCGAAGTAGATGGAGGTGTAGGATCCAACGTAGACCTTGTCGTCCAGCATAAAGATCGGGCGGTCGTTGTTGGACACGACCCTGGCGTGGACGAAGCTTGTCTTGTCGTGATTTTCCGGATTGGGCAGGGACAGAAGAACATCCTTGCCTATGTACTTGTCCAACAGAGACTTGGCATTGATCAAATCGTACTCGTAGTTCATGTCCAGGACTGCGAATCGGTCGGGGCTGGTCAGGGACTGAATCCGGATGGACCTCGGCTCGATGGTTTCGGCCACGTCCCGGAAGTCGACACGCGATTCTCCTTTTTCCAGGGCCATAGTCCGAACCTCTGTGACGACAGCCTGGCCGTGGTTGTAGATGGTCACAGCCAGATCCTGGGCTGAGGCCACTGAGGCGACCATGGTGACCAGGGCCAGGGCCGGCACTGAATTTTTTAGCCACATCCGACCAAAGAGAGATGAAAAATTCATTTTTGAAACCTCCGAAAATTTTGGTTTTCAGGGTGAATGGTCTGATCGTTGTTTTTTCTGCCGCTTCAATATTCGAAATGCTTGTTTCGCACGGTCATGTATCCACTGTGTAGCCTTCGCTCTCCCGAGGTCAAGCCCATTCGGCATGACGAAGGGTATTGCCCTGGAATTGGACCCTGGTCGGGTTTACTGATTATTTCCCTTGGGATAGGGATAAATCGTGCATGACGATCAAGGCTCAACGCCTGATGATTCCGGCAAGCATTCGAATAACCACAAGACAAGGAGACGCCGATGAGATCCAAGATCGCCAAGGCCGTAGGTCTGAGCTTCAATCCCGTGGCCATCCTGTGGGCCGAGGACAAGCCCGAGCAGGCGCTGCAGTTCAAGCCGGGCCGCTGGGGGTGCGTCATGTTCATGTTTGCCAATGCGGCCAAGGGAAAGACGGTGGCCTTTGACCGGGAAACCTATGGATGCTGGGGAGGCGGAGTTGGGTTGGGGTTCGGGAACACCTACCTCCAGTTTCCGGGAGGGGTGGATTGTTTCGCCTTTTTTCTTTCTGTGGGCAACGCCAAGTGGGATGCCGGCAAGGGCGTGGGGCAGGCTTTGGAGGTTCAGGCCGGACGGGCCTTTGCCGAGAGTTTCCTGGAAGGCGAGGCCTACAAGGCCACCCCGGAACTGGTGCATCAATTTATCGATGAATTGCCCATGACCGAGATCCCGGCCAAGTATGTGGTTTTCAAGCCCCTGTCCGAGGTCGATCAGTCCAAAGAAACGCCGCAGACCGTGGTATTTTTGGCCGATGCGGACCAGTTGTCGGCCCTGCACATCCTGGCCAACTATGGACGCGAAGGCATGGACAACGTTATCATGCCCTGGGCAGCGGGTTGCCAGACCATCGGCCTGTTGCCCTATCGCGAGGCCAAGAGAGACGTTTCCAGGGCCGTGGTCGGGCTGACGGACATTTCGGCCCGCAAGTACGTCCGTTCGCTGCTCGGCAAGGAATTCCTCACTTTCGCAATGCCCTGGGCCATGTTCCAGGAGATGGAATCCAAGGTTGCCGGGAGCTTTTTGGATGGCGAGACCTGGAAATCTTTACGGAAGGAAAGATAGTGAAGGAAATCATCTTTGGGATTTGACAAGGCCCCCATCGTTCAGATGTCCTTGAGGACGATGTCCACATTCATGTCCACCCAGACGTCTTGGGCCGTCTCGTCCATCCAGGACAGGGTGGCCGAAATGATCTTGCCGGCGTCCATGAGCCGGGCGATGACCGGGTTGTCCTTTTTGGGCACGTAGCCGAGTTTCTGACCATCGGTGGTGAATATCTCGATGGCCAGTTCGTCGTGGGGATTGTCCGGCTGGCGTTTGAGGACGAGGGTCTGGTTCGGACCGAGACGTGGTCTGGCTTCATCGGCCTGGTAGTAGCCGGTGCCGGCCACGCGGGTCTTGATGAGAAAGATTTCCCGGCCAAAGGGCAGGGTGATGTCCACTCGGCCGATGGTCAAGCCCATGAGCTGGTTGGTCAAGCCGGTGACGGTGGCGGGGGTGTGGTCGGTCATTGCACTGCTCCCAAAGCCGAGGCCAAAAGACTGTCGTGCATGGCCTGAAGCTCCAGGACCCGGGTCTGCACGACCGCCACGGCCTGCCGGATTTCAGCCTGCCTAGCGGCAATCCAGTCCGCATCGTTCAGCTGATCTCGCAGGCAGAAGGGCGGATGCCTTTCCATGACCCTCAGCCGTTCGGTATAGGTCAGGATCAAAGACTCCAGGCGATCCCGCTCACGGGCCAGAGCCTCCAGGGCCGAGAGTTCGGCCGACCGGTCCCGGCCTGTCTTGGCCTCCAAGGCCACGAGGATAGCTTCCAGCTCCAGAAGATCACTTCGGGCATGGGCCTCCTGCACGGCCTGCCAATGAAGATCGAAAAGGCCTTGGTCGGCCCCCATGTCCGGGTGCAGCAGGACGCAGAGGCGCTTGTAGATTTTTTTGAGCTGGAGCGTTTCGTTCACGGTCAGCTTTTCACCTTTCATGTATGCCACGCTCCAGGACAGGGTCTTTTCCTTGTCTTCCACCTCTTTCTGCCACTCGGCCTTTATTTTTTTCGTTTCGGCTTCCAAGGCCTCCAAATCCGTCGGGGTGATGGTGGATCCGGCGTTGATACGGGCCATGATACGCTCGATGCGGAACTTGAGCTCGTTGGCCGTGACCCGGCTCTTGAGAAGCCCCAGTTCCAGGACCCCAATTTCCCGCTCGTAGAGAGCCTGGAGCAGGGGACCTTCATGGTGGCGGAGAGCCGATTCCCTTTCCAAAAGATCGCTGAGACGAAGTTTCAGATCGCCGATGGAATGCAGAAGAAAGTCGGCTTGGGGATGGATGGTCACATCCATGGCTTATCCTCGCTCGCCCGGTCCGGCCACGGCCCAGGCCAGAAAATCGCTTTCGGTCTTGACGCCCACGCCAAGGGCTCCCTTGTTCAAGTACAGACACATGGCCCAGTTCGGTTCCATGCTTGAACTGGTGGACGACCAATACACCTCTCCAAGTTCGGTGAACGGATGGACCGAAGGTAGGGCGGGGGAGTGGCGGTCCGTGTCCACCAGGGACAGGAGTTCTCGGATGTTGGGCAGACGCCAGTCGTTTCGACCGAGATGATTGGCCTGCCTGATCATTGCGACGGCCTGCAAGGCTCCGTCCCAATCGCAGGGCCCACAGAGATCGGCTTTCGGAGCCCAGGTCAGGCCGGTGGCTGGGTCAAAAACCACGTCGTTTGCAATCTTGAACCGGTTTTTGGCTTTCAGGTTCTCGGACCCGGGCCAGTTCCCACGGACCGGCCAAGCCATGCAGGGCCGGGATTTTTCTTCGAAAAATTCCCGCCCTCCAGAGAATTGGACAAACCAGGCCAGATCAGGGTTTCCGGCCCAGTCGGTGGCCGTCCAGTATTTTCCGGAAAAGACGTTCTCAAAAGGGTGGGTCGAGGGCAGGGCCGGGTTGGCCGATCCGAAATGGACGAGGGAGGCCAGTTCACGCCTAGTCGGCAAACGCCAATCGTCGTGTCCGCCCGGAGCCCGTGCATTCAGTTCGGTCATGGCCTGCCGGGTTTCTTTCCAGGACAGGGGAAAGGTGAAGGGGGCTGCGTCGCGGAGAAAGGTCAGACCAGTCAGGTGGTCGAGAACTGTAGGTCCCTGGACTGAAAAACGTTCGGTGGATGGAAGAGCGGCCCCCAATTGAAATTCTCCATCCTGGCCGCTTCCTGGGCAGAAAACCGGACGCCCGTGGGTGTCGAAACACCGGCTTTGGCCGGTGGCCGAAAGAACAGGCGTCCGGATTTTGTCCATTGGCAGGGGTCGCCGCTCAGAATCCCTTCCCGGCCATGTAATCGGCCAGATCGGCCACCCGGCAGGAATAGCCCCATTCGTTGTCGTACCAGATCAGGGCCTTGAGCAAGTTGCCGCTCTGGACCTTGGTGTAGTCGGCATCGACGATGCCTGAACGGGAATCGCCAATGTAATCGGATGAGACCAGGGGTTCCTCCGAGTAACCGAGAATGCCTTTGAGGGGACCATCGGCCGCGGCCTTGAGGGCCGACCTGACCTCCTCGGTGGTGGCCTCCCTGGACAGGACGGCGGCGAAGTCCACCAGGGATACCGTGGGCGTGGGCACGCGTACGGAGAATCCGTCGAATTTTCCCTTCATCTCCGGGATGACCAGGGCTACGGCCTTGGCCGCGCCGGTGCTGGTTGGGATCATGTTGCACGCCGCGGCCCGGGCCCGGCGCAGATCCTTGTGGGGGAGATCGAGGATCCGCTGGTCGTTGGTGTAGGAGTGAATGGTGGTCATGACCCCTTTTTCGATGCCGAAGGCCTGATGGATGACCTTGACCACCGGGGCCAGACAATTGGTCGTACATGAGGCGTTGGACAGGATGTTATGCCTGCCGGGATCATACTGATTTTCGTTCACACCCATGACCACCGTCAGATCCTCTTCCTTGGCCGGAGCACTGATGATGACCTTCTTGGCCCCGGCGGCAATGTGCTGGGCGGCCTTGGGTCCGGTCCGGAAAACCCCGGTGGACTCGACCACGATGTCCACGCCGTGTTTCCCCCAAGGGATGCGGGAGGGGTCCATTTCGGCATAGTTTTGAATGGTCCAGGACCCAACGATCATTTCCCGGTCCTGGATGGACACGTCTGCGGAGAAGGGCCCGTAGCTCGTGTCATGTCTGAGCAGATGCGCATTGGTGGCCACGTCGAAGAGGTCGTTCACGGCCACGACCTCCATGGTCTCCCGATGATGCTCCCAAACGGTCTTCAAGACCTGGCGACCGATGCGGCCGAACCCGTTGATGGCGATTCTGGTTTTTGCCATGTGGTTGTCCTTTCTTGATTTGGTGAATGTCCAGGTTCGGATCAGTCCTCAAAAATTTGGTACTGATACTCGTTGAGAATCTGGTAGTTGAGATTCAAGGCCTCGTGCATGCGGGCGTTGTTGATGGCGATGGCGCTCAGACTGGCCACTGCCTGAGCGAATTCTATCTCGTCCTTAGCAAATTTGCGGGGCTTTTCGGAGTAGATCCGCAGGACACCGATGACCTTATCCCCCTCGGTCTGCAGAGGGAGCATGAGAATGGAGGTGAAACCTTCCTCTTTGGCCTTGTCTGGGTACTGAAACCCGGGATCTTCGCAGGCGTTCTCGATCTGGATGATCTCGCCGGCCAGGATCTTCCTGTCAACACCGCTCTTGTCGACCTCCACGGTTCCCTTACGCATGTAGCCATCGCTCAGTCCGTAGGACGCTCCAGGCAAAAGATGGTTTTTGTTCTTGTCCAGCAGCCTGATGTTGCAGGCCTTAGATCCGGTAGCAGTGGTCACCTGTTCGGCGATCCTCTCTAGAACTTTTTTCGGTTCGAGACTCGAGTTGATGACTCTTGCAACTTGGTACAAGGCGTTGAAGTAGGTCGTATCCTTGCTCGACATGCATGAACCTCCTTGAATTCAAGTGGTCGTGGCCGAATGTGGCCTTGAACAGCGGCCGAATGATCTTCGACGCTGGTCTTGAATATCAGGCCATCCCAAAAATGCCAAGGTTCGTCGTATGCGTCAGGAGGCGTCCAGCCGATGGTGGCAGCCTTGGGTGGTCTTGTTGCGCATGGCAGCGATGGTGATGATGTAGGCCGATTGGCAACCATGGAAAAGATCGACAATAGGTTTGGAAATGGGAGTGTTTTTGTAGAAGTCGTGCATGCACTTGTTCAGATTGCGCAGGTCCTCGAAGGCCCGTCTGAGACGGGGCTCTGTCCGGGAAATGCCCACGTAGTTCCACATGGTGTGCTTGATGCTCGCCCAGTCCTGAGCGATGAGAGCCGGGTCTTCATTGGCTTCCTGGCCGAGGTTGACCCAGTCGCCGATGGAGTCCCGTGTCCGGGGGGTCAGCCGTCCCATTCGACCATAGTTGGCGGCAATGTGGCGGCCGGCGCTCATACCCCAGACCAGGGCCTCCAAAAGGGAGGTCGAGGCCAGGCGATTGGCCCCATGGATGCCGGTACAGGCGCATTCCCCGGCGGCGTAGAGTCGCTTGAGGGTCGTGCGGCCAAAGATGTCGACCAGAATTCCCCCACAGAAATAATGAGCCGCTGGAACCACGGGAATGAGATCGTGGGAGATGTCCACTCCGATTTCTCGACATTGGCGGGCGATGGTCGGAAAGCGTTCGGTCACGTCCGGGCATTTGCATCGGGATAGGTCGAGGTAGACGCAGTCGTCTCCGCATGAGAGCATCTCGTCAACGATGGATCGGGTGACTATGTCTCTGGGGGCCAACTCACCCCGTTCGTCGTAGCGGGCCATGAAGCGTTCGCCCCGGCTGTTGATTAGAATGGCACCTTCGCCCCGGACGGCCTCGGAAATGAGGAATTTTCGCGGTGAGCGATGAAACAGGGCCGTGGGGTGGAACTGGATGAACTCGATGTTGACCAGCTTGACCCCGGCCCTGGAAGCCATGGACAGACCCGAGCCTACGCTGTGCCTGGTGTTGGTCGTGTGGAGGAATATCTGCCCCAGGCCGCCGCTGGCCAGAAGGGTGAAATCGGCGAAGATTGTGTCCACTTCCCGTGTTTCGGAGTTCAGGACATAGGCTCCGACGCATTTGTTCTCCAGATGGTAGCGCAGGGCCATGTGCCGGGAGTGGTGAAAGGTGGTCAACAGGTCGATGGCCGTCCTATTGTTCAAGATGGTGATGTTTTCGGATTCGGTAACGGCCCGTTGCAGGCAGTCCATGATGGCCCGGCCGGTATAGTCGGCACAGTAGAGGATTCTGGCCCGACTGTGTCCGCCTTCCCGGGTCAGGGAAGGACCGGTCGCTCCGGATGTAAAGGGAACCTTCAGACGGTCGATGAGCATGTCCTCCACGGCCCGAGGACCCTTGCGGGAAAGGAAATGCAAAGCGGGGCGGTAGTTGAGCCCCCAGCCGGCAGTAATCATGTCCTGTTCGAGCAGGGCAGGTTCATCGTCGTCGGCCTTCCAGACGATGCCGCCCTGGGCCAGGGCAGTGTTGCCGCTGTCCATGTCCGGGCCGGAATTGACCATGAGAACGTCGAACCCGGCATCGGCAAGGGTCAGGGCGGCCACGCAGCCTGTGATGCCCGTACCGATGATCAGGATGGACGTGCTGATTCTGGATCCCATGTCATTGACTCCTTTGAACGGAACATGCTTCGAGCATGGTGTTCAGGGCGGATAGAGCGTGGTCTTTCTGGGCGGGGGGGACGCCGAGTCCGGTTTCCCCTTCGACATGTTCAAGAATATTGGCCAGTTTGGCCTCGGTTACTCGGGCCATGTTCGAGCAAAAGGTTTCGGCCAGGGGCAGCACCGGGCCTCGATGTCCCCGTTCCCGGGCCAGACGGTTGACGAGATTGGATTCCGTGCCGACGTACACGGGCAGGCCGTCAGGTGCGGAACGGACCTCGCGAATCAAGAGTGAGGTTGATCCGGCCTTGTCGGCCATGGAGACGACTTCCGGGTTGCATTCGGGGTGGACGAGAACTCGGGCCGTCGGGCAAGTTCTACGGGCTTGAAGCACATGTTCGGGTCGAAGCCGAAAATGCACGGCGCAGACTCCTGGCCAAAGGTGGAGGAGGGGTAGGGCGGCCGTGTCCTGGTCGATAAACCGACCTTTTTGTCTGACGTCGAGGAGTCGTATTCGCTTTTCGTCCAGCCCCAGAGTTCGGGCCGTGTTCATGCCAAGATTGCGGTCAGGCAAGAAAAGCACGGATCGTCCTCCTTCCAAAGCCCATTCGAGCATGGTTCTGGCGTTGGCCGAAGTGCAAACCGCCCCGCCGAATCGGCCGCAGATGGCCTTCACCTCCAGGCTCGAGTTGACGTAGGCTAGGGGGACGACGTCCTTGCCACCGGCCCGGAGTCGTTCGAGAACCGTCCGGACCAGAACGGCTGGAGCGGTCTCGGCCATGACGCAGTCGGCCCCGGGGTCGGGAGAGACGACCTTCTGTCCGGGCGAGGTCAGAACCGCTGCAGTCTCGGCCATAAAGGACACCCCGCAAAAGACGATGAATTCGGCCGACAGCTCGGGAATTTTTCGGGCCAGTTCCAAAGAGTCGCCGGTGATGTCTGCATGCCTGACGATTTCATCGGCTTGGTAATGGTGGGCCAGGATGGCCAGGCGGGTTCCGAGCCGTTCCCTGGCCTGGTGGATGATGTCGGATGAAGTCATGCCGGTGTCCTTGTGCAGCGCATGCTGAAATCGGCACTGGGGGCCGATGCCGTGAGCGCCCCGCAGGAAATGAACCCGGCCCCCAGACGGCCAAGGTCGGCGATGTTGGCCAAGGTCACTCCGCCGCTTATTTCGGTTTCCATGCCAGACGGGACGAGTTCTAGAGATCGGGAGATGGTTTCCGGGTCCATGTTGTCGAACATGATTCGCTGCACTCCGGAACAGTTTACGGCCTCGCGGACATCGTCCACGGTTCGGCATTCGACCTCAAGGACAAGCTCCGGGCCATGAACGGATCGGACCAGCTCAACGGCTCGGGTGATGCTTCCCGCCCGGTCGATATGGTTGTCCTTGAGCATGAGCATGTCGTCCAGGCCGAGTCGATGATTGCGGGCCCCGCCCATGCGAACGGCGTATTTTTCGAGAAATCGCAGACCGGGAGTAGTCTTGCGGGTATCCAGAAGCGTGCATCCTGACCCGGCCAAGGCCCGGACATGGGCAGCCGTATGCGTGGCAATGCCCGAGAGATGGCAGAGAACATTCATGATTGTCCGCTCAGCCCTGAGGATGACAGCGGCCGGGCCCGAAATTTCGGCCGCTACCTGTCCCGGAAAAACCCATCGGCCTTCCGGGACATCCAGCCGGACCATGCATGGTCCGGTCGCTTCCAAGCTCGATGTTCGTTTCAGAATAAGCCAGGCCATGGGCAAACCCGCCACCACGGCATCCTGCTTGGCCACGATCTCGGCGGCCATGTTCTCAAGGGGGCCAAAAACGGCTCTTGATGTCAAATCAGGACCATCTTCATTCAAGGCCCGGTCGATGACATCGGTGACCTGGGCTCGACCCCGATCGGGCAGGGCATCAAGAAAATCGCGAACAAAGTTTGGAAACGGTAAGGACATGTCCAACCTTAGAGGTTCGTGGGTTTTAAAAAAACAGCCAGAAGGCGTGGGTCAATTAAATTATGAGGACTCGTCGGGTGCGTCAACGCTTGTATCAATTCCAAACAAGACGCGGCAGGGATTTTTGTGGGGGAGTGGAACCAGCGTCGTAAAGTGGCCGGTGAAATGGTATCCAGATGCGGCAGACTACGCCACATCTATCATTGTCTGACGGATTGATTTTGATCTTGGTATTCTCCCAGGTAGTCGGCCAGGGCCAGAACGGTGTTTGCGTAGATCGTGGAGCGGTTGTAGCGCATGATGACCTTGTGCCTCCGCTTGGGGTTCTTCATATTTCCGGTCCAGCCATGAGCACGCATGTAGGCTCCGAAACTGAGAGTCATGTCCGGAACGGAGAAGAGATCTACAACACCGTCTTCGTCAGCATCCACCCCGAAGCGTAGGGCATTGGATGGCATGAACTGGCCCAGACCGATGGCCCCGTAGACGGAGCCTGGAAGGGACAAGGGGTCGATGAGGTTCTGATCGGCAAATCGAAGCAGGGCCAGGAGTTCGTCGAAGGCCCAGTCGGCCTTTTCCACGGCCTTTCGACGCAGGATGGCCTCGGTCTCCGAATCGAATTCATCATCCACCAGGTGTAGGACGATTTGGTCAAAGTCTGCGGATACGGCCATGGACGAAAGGGTGACTAGGGCAGGATTGTGTCCCAAATGCTCTCCAAGACGGGTCTCCACAGTCATAATGGATACGGCCAGCTCGGCCGGCACGTCATATTCCCGCTCCATTCGTTCAAGCAATTTTCGGTGCTCGTGAAGAAAACGGCGGGCAGCTTCCTTACGCTCTTTGGTCATGGCCCATTCGTAGACCCTGATACGGGGGGTCTTTTTGGCGGGGGAAGGATGAATCGGTTCGGCCTTGGGAGTCCGAAGGGCGAGTTCGGCCTGGATGCGTTTCAGTACCTGCTCGGTGGGTTTCCCTTCGGGCTCCATGCCCGCATCGGCTTCGAAGGCCTGAATGGCTTGGCCGGTTATCGGCCCGGCTATCCCATCCACCGGACCTGGGGAATAGCCGAGATTTCTCAGCCCTGACTGAATTTCCCTGACCCTTTTGGTTCGTGACGAATTTCGCGTCAATTCGCGAATCTTGACGACCATGGGCCGGTGATCAAAACGCAGTTCCGGTCGGGTGTACAAGGCTAGGCTAGATTGGGCCGGATATCCCGCGACCGTTAGGCGTTCGACGAGTGGAATCCACTCCTCGGGCAAAGGTTGCGGAGAAGGCTCGAAAGAAGCATCGGAATTGACCTGCAACCGGACGGAGGGCCTTTCGAATTCAGCGTCGACGGCCGCTGTTCCGGCTGTCGAACACGCCGCCAGAAATCGGCCCAGAAGGAGAGGTAGACCGAAAAATACAACAAGTATCCAAACCGTTCGTTTCCAGTTCCGACCCTTGGTCGACAGAGATGCGAAGCTCATGATCGATTTCTTGCCTCCGAGGCGAACTGGTGTCAAGATGGTTTCAGTCGGCCTTTGAGCCTGGGAGCTCAACTGTGCGACCAGGCTAGCTTTCGTTTCTATCTGGAATCGATATGAAGGAGGAACGTCAATGGATCTCATGACCCTTGTCCACTGCGTCCAGGGCAATCCTCGATACCACGATGCAGGGATGATCCTCAGCCATACCGGGGTCGTCCGGGGTTTTGACCGGGCCGGGCGTCCAGTTCGTGGGTTGAGGGTTCATGTGGATCGGCAAAAACTTAAACTTATACTTGAAGAAAAACGAAAAAAAACTGGAATCATTGATGTTCTTGTCGAAATTGCCGCCGACCGGGATCTGGCCGTCGGCGACGTGGTCATGCACTTGGTCGTGGCCGGCGATGTGAGAGAAAACGTCATTAGCACCCTGCACGAGGCTTTGGACGCGATTAAATCCGAAGCCACATCCAAGACCCAATTCTATCTGGAGGAAGACATGTCAGAACACAAGCCCAAACATTATCAGAGCATCCAAGCTCGCTATCCTGAATTCATCCGTGCCGTGGAAGGTCTCGGCAAGGCGGCCATGGAATCCGGCCCCCTGGAGCCCAAAACCGTTCAGCTTATCCGTCTGACGGCAGCCGCGGCCATGCGCTCCGAGGGCTCGGTCCGCAGTCACGCCAGACAAGCCCTTGGGGCCGGTGCGACACCCGAGGAAGTAGAACATGCACTGGTGGCATTGACCAGCACCATCGGATTTCCCACCGTGGCGGCGGCCCTGTCCTGGGTCGGTCGGGATGAGGAGGCTTAGCCGAGGCCATGGCTCAGGCGCGGGTGCCCAGGTTCGACCCAGGGCTGACGGTCATCGCCTCCAACCGTCTGGATATTCTGGCCGATCGTCTGGCTGAACGGCTTAAAATTCCGCTTTCGGATCCTCTGAAGCCTGAGATCGTTGTCGTCCAAAGCCGGGGCATGCAGCGGTATCTGTCCATGCATTTGGCCAGAAAGCAGGGCATCTGCGCCAACATGACCTTTCCCTTTCCGGTGGGCCTGACCCATGACCTGTTTCGAAAAATTGTGCCCGAGGTCCAGGTCGACTACGTCTATGCCCAGGACATCATGGCATGGCGGATACTGGGGTGTCTGGAACGGCTCGTCGACCAGGACCGATTCGAGGCCGTTCGCGGATATCTGCAGGGGGCCTCGATTTTCAAGCGGTTCCAGTTGGCCGAGGAGTTGGCCTTGTTGCTGGACCAGTATCTGATTTTTCGACCGGACCTGATTCTGAAATGGGAAGCAGGCAAAGATGACGATGATTCCACCGGATGGCAGGCCCCCCTGTGGAGAGCGGTGTCCGAGTTCGACCGGGACGTCCATCGAGCGGCCCTGAAGGTCGGGTTCCATGCGAGGCTTGACGATGGCGGGAGCGAACGTCTCCTGCCCGAGCGGATCTCCGTGTTCGGGGTTCCGGTTTTGCCGCCGTACTACATCGAAATTTTCGGCCATGCGTCCCAATTCATTCCTGTGGACGTCTACATGTTGTCTCCATGCCGGGAATACTGGGGAGACATTCGCAGCACCAAGGAAAAGGCTAAACTCTGGAAATTGGAAGCTGCAACTGAACCCGACGGCCTCACAGGGGTCGGTGAATCCGGAGGAAATGGGCTGCTGGCCTCTTTGGGTCGCTTAGGCCGGGACTTCTTGGCCAACCTGTACAATACGGAATTCGTTTCTAGCCAGGAGGATCTGTTCGAGGGATCCACGGACAATACTCTTCTGGCCAGGATCCAGAACGATTTCCTCGATCTGAAGGAGCCGGGCCATGGCAGGCCCGAACCCATTGATCCGGACGATTCGTCGATTCAGATCCACTCCTGCCACTCGCCTCGAAGGGAGGTAGAGGTTTTGCTGGACGTCCTTGTCGACGCGCTTGAACGAAATTCAACCCTGCAACCCGACGACATCCTGGTCATGGCCCCGGACATTCAGGCCTACGCCTCGCACATCTCGGCTGTTTTTGATCAGGCCAATCCCGACCTGCGGATTCCTTTCGGTCTTGCGGATGGGAACCTGGCCGGAGAACGACGCTACGTCCGGGCATTTTTGGCCGTGCTCGAATTGGCCAGAAATCGAGCCGAAGCCCCGGCCGTTCTCGATCTGATGGCCATGGATCCGGTCATGGCCAAATTTGGCCTGAGCGGACGAGAACTGGATCTCATCCGCCACTGGGTGAGACGATGCGGTATCCGTTCGGCAGTGGATTCCAGCCATAGACACAAGCAGGGCCTTCCGGAGTATCCTGAATACACATGGCGTTCAGGTCTTGAGCGCCTTCTTCTTGGGTACGCCATGCGCCAGGAAAAAATTTTGGATTTTTCCGAAAATCTTTGGGCGCTCGATGGAATGGAAGGGGAGTGCGGCCCAGCCCTTGATGGGCTGATCGCCTTTGTGAAGATTCTCTTCCCCCTTCTGGACACGCTTTCCGATTCGCGTTCAGTGGAAGATTGGGGAACACTTCTCCACGAACTCCTGGACGATCTGCTGGCCGAAAACGACGAGGAAGACACGGTCAGTGCGGCCATGGCCCGCGAGGCCGTTGAAATCATGGTTCACTCTGCACGTCGGGCCGGATCCGAAGCTCGGAATCTGGACCTGCCGACCATCATCCACATTCTAAAGAACCATCTCCGGGACATGGAGGGCACAGGCGGATTCATGACCGGAGGGGTGACCTTTTGTTCCTTCTTGCCCATGCGGAGCATCCCGTTCCGGATGATCTGTCTTCTGGGTATGAACGAGATGGATTTTCCCCGGCGGGATCGACGACCCGATTTCGATCTCATGGTCAGGCATCCAAGGGCAGGCGACCGATCCCTGCGAACGGACGACCGCTATCTTTTTCTTGAAGCCTTGATTTCGGCCCGCCAACGACTGCACATCAGTTACATCGGCCAAAGCATCGCAGACAACGCCGTCCTTCCGCCCTCCACAGTGGTCAGCGAACTCCTCGACTATATCGACGCCAACTCGGAATATCTCGACGCACCTGGGGAAAAACCCCGTAGTCGGCTGGTGGTCAGGCATCGACTCCAACCCTTCCATAGGGCCTATTTCGATTCAAGCGGCCCCCTTTTTAGCTTTTGCCCGGACAATTTGATGGCCGCCAAAGCGCTGGGCCGCATGGAGCCGGTGAAATCGGCCTTCGAGTCCCCTTTGCCTCCTGTGGAGCGTTCGGAAATCGACCTTGAAGATTTAAAGTTTTTTTTGAAGAATCCGATCAGAGCTCTTTGCCGAACCCGATTGGGCATCCTGATGCCTTCCGATGAGGCGAGGCTCGACGACCAGGAACCTTTCGACGGGGTGGATGCCTTGACGCGGTTCAATCTTCGTCGGGCCATTTTGGAGGACTTGGTCCACGGACAGGGTAATCTCCACGAGGTCTATGTCCGGGCCAGGGCTGAAAATATTCTCCCTCCCGAAGTTCTCGGTTCGAGGTTTTTTGAGCACCTAGTCGGAGAGACCAGATGCCTGGCCGACCGAGTGCGGGATGATCTTATGGGTAGAAAGGCGACGTCATCCGTACACGACAGCCTGATTTTGGGCGGGATGACTCTGCATATCCATCTTTCCGGAGTCGGTCCTGAAGGACTCTACAGATACGTTCCGTCAGAAACTGCCGGAAAGGGCAAGCGGCGCCTGGACCTCTGGCTCGACCACTTGGCTTTATGCGCTCATGTCCCGGAAGATATCAAGCCTCGGCCCTACAGCAGCTTGCGAAGCGACGACGAACTGATCGTTTTCGAACCCCTGGCTCAGGGGCGGTCAAAACGGGTCCTGGCAGGGCTTCTGCAAATGTGGCGAACGGGTATGGCCAGACCATTGCCTTTTTTTCCGGATGTCTCAAACAATTACGCTCGAAATGAACTTGAAGTTGGTCCAGAAAAGGCCTTGGCCAAGGCTGAAGAACAATGGCATCCACAGAGAAATGGGACCGGTTTTGAGCGAGAATCCATCCGATATCTCTCCGAGTTCGCTTTCGGCAGCAAATCCCCACTCCAATATAAAGAATTTTCCCATTGGGCCCGGCGAGTCTTTCGGCCGATGTTCATGCTGGGAGAAAAGCGGTGACCTCGATCCTTGACCTTCACAACGACCCGCTCATCCCTGGGGTTCATCTCGTGGAGGCCAGCGCGGGAACCGGCAAGACCTACGCCTTGGCCGGCCTGTATCTTCGTCTGGTCGTGGAGCGGGAGGAGGACATCCGAAGCATTCTAGTGGTAACCTTTACCGAGGCGGCCACGGCCGAACTCAAGGATCGCATCCGGAGCAGACTCCGGGACGCATTGACCGCGTTGGAAACAGGACAAGGCGGATCTGATCCCCTGATCGCAACGCTGCTCACCAGGATCGATATCGGAAAACGGCCCAGAGTTACGGCCCATGTCCGGGCCGCCATTCATTCCTTCGACGAAGCGGCCATATTCACCATCCATGGATTTTGTCAGCGTCTGTTGCGGGAGCACGCCTTTGAGACCGGATCCATGTTTCACCTGGAGGTCATAACCAAGCAGGATGACCTGATCGCCCGTCTGGCCCGGGATTTCTGGATCAAGGCGGTTTTTGACGGCCGGTCCCACGAGCTTCTGGGTAGTAGCGGTGCAAATCGGTTTACATTTCAGACTCTGATCGATTTGGGAAGACTGGTTCTGTGTTTTCCCGTGTTCGATATTTTGCCCCCGGACCCGGGGCCGCAGAGCCTGGCCAAGCCTCTGTCTGAGCTCGTTGCCGCCGAAAATGCCGCCCTTTGTTGCTGGAGGGCCCAGGAATGCCTGATTCGGACCCATATCTTGGCCAAAAGCCAGGACCTGCATCAGAACGTATACAAGCCGTCACAGATAAACGCATTGCTTGAACAGCTGGCGTCAGGGGCCTACAAAGTGCCGTCCTTGGTGGTTGAAAAACTCCGTCGATCGAAACTCGAAGAAAAAACCAAGAAAAATTGCACACCTCCCAGCCACCGGTTCTTCGACCTTCTCGAGGATGTTCACCGCGTCCGAAAGGCATGGGACGAGGTCCGGAAAAAACAGATCCTTCACCTCAAACATGACTTTCTGGGCTGGTTTCGCCGGACCTTGTCCGTTCGCAAGGAAGAACTGGGTATCATCTCCTTCGACGACATGATCCTCAAGGTCTACGAATCCGTGGCCGACGACCGTCTGGCCCGGGTCGTTGGCCGACGTTACAACACGGCCCTCATTGACGAGTTCCAGGACACGGACTCAATGCAGTGGGCCATTTTTCACCATCTTTTTCGCGGGCCGAACCAACGACTGTTTCTAATCGGAGATCCCAAGCAGTCCATCTATGGATTCCGGGGGGCCGACATCTTTGCGTACCTCCAGGCCGCTGCCGATTCCAACCGCCATTCGACACTTAAAACCAACTGGCGTTCGGCTCCGGCCTTGGTCGAGGCTGTGAACACGGTGTTCTCCCGGAACGAATCTCCCTTCCTTGTGGACAAGATCGACTTTATGCCCGTTGAAGCTTGTCCCGACAAGCCTGCGCTGCATCTCGATGGCAAGGAGGTTCCGGCCTTGGTCTGCTGGGAGATCGGAGACCCCAGTCTGAAGAACAAACCTCCTCGGACCAGGGCCGTGCGTGAAGCAGTGATCGGTGAAATTATCCGTCTGTTGGGCCTAGAGGCCAATGACCGGTTTACCGTGGGTTCGGGTCCCGATTCTACAAGAATCAAACCCAAGGACATCGCCGTGCTCGTTTCCAAAAACGAGGAGGCCCAAACCCTGCAGAACATGCTTTCCGCTGTCGGAATCCCGGCCGTGACCTCTGGAAACGCTTCGGTCATGGCATCAGCCGAGGCGAGAGAAATGCTCATCTTGCTCTCCGGCATTCTGGACTGCCATCGTACCGGTCCGGCTTTGGCTGTTTTGGCCACGCCGTTTTTCGGGTTCTCGGCCAATGAAATTCTCCGCTGTCGGGAAGAGGACAATGCCGGGCAGATGGAGCTCGACGGATACAGAAGCCTTTGGCTCCGATCAGGGCTTTCGGCCATGCTCTCCGCCGTGTTTCGAAACCGTTTGGTACTTAGTCGCCTGGTGACCCGCCAGGATGGAGAGCGCAAACTGACCAACGTATTGCATCTGGCCGAGGCCCTGCAGAACGCATCCCGGACACTGGGACTTGGACCCCAGGCCTTGGTGGGCTGGCTGAAGGACATGATCGAGATTCAAGGGGGAGGGGAGGAGCACGAATTGCGTCTGGAGAGCGATGACGAAGCCTTGCGGATCATGACCGTGCACAAAAGCAAGGGTCTGGAATTTCCGGTGGTTTTCTGCCCGGGTCTCCATGACTGGACGTATCGCCCGAGGGATGAGGGATTCGTCCATCTTCCCACCAGAAAGGCCCAGAGGAAACGATTTCTCCATCTGGCCCTGAAAGCTGAAGAAGAACAGACTGCCAAAGACGAGAGTCTGGCCGAGGCCCTGCGATTGGCCTATGTGGCCCTGACCAGGGCCCGACAAAGGACCTATTTCTGCCGCCTGGGATTCGGGATGAAGGCAAATGGATCACCGGTGGAGCATTTGCTCGGCACAGAGGGTGCCGATTTTGGGAGGGGAAAGCCCTGTATCCGGGTCGAGCCTCTGCCCCGACATCATTTCTATGTTTCAGGAACGTCCAAGCTTCAAACCGGGTCGACCCCGCTTCGGATTCGTTCGCTCAGCAGACGAAGCTGGTCTTCAAACCGGCTGGCCAGCTTCTCTGGTTTGACCCGAAACGCCATGTCAGACTCGAGGGATTACGATTTCGACAATCGGACTCTTGGTGCACCCGTTCCCAAGTCCCCGGAGAGAACCATCTTCTCCTTTCCCGGTGGAGTCAGAACCGGCATTTTCCTCCATCGTCTCCTAGAAAAAGTTTCCCTGACCCAGGGTCCGGACGAGTGGGGCCCGATCATTGAGGAAGGCTTGGCCCGGCAGGGCCTCTCGGCCGAATGGCAGGACGTCGTCCTCGATATGATCCGGGCCGTGGCTTCCACGGATCTGGGGCAGGGATTCAGCCTGTCGGAGGTTGATGAATTTCGACCGGAACTCGAGTTTTTTCTTCCACTTGGAGACGTGGAACCGAATTCCCTGCGGAAGGCCTACGAAAAGTATCCTCGCTTTTCGTCGCGGATCAACAGTCTCGATTTTTCTCGTGTGCGCGGCCTGCTGACGGGATTTGCCGATCTGGTTTTTCGCCACGATGGTCTGTGGTACATCGTGGACTGGAAATCTAACCACCTTGGTCCAAATCCCGAGGAGTATCTCCAGCCAGGGCTTGAGGCCTCCATCCTTCACAGCTACTATTTTCTCCAGTACCATCTCTACACTCTGGCTGTGCATCGTCTGGCCAAAACCCGGAGCCCCCAAGGCGCCTATTCCTATAATGAAAACTTTGGCGGGGTGTTTTATGTCTATTTACGAGGGTTAGCCGGACAACCGGACGGACGGCACGGTATTTATTTCGATCGCCCGAAGCGGGAGTTCATGGCCGACCTTGAACAGATTCTGTGTCCGGGAAGATCCACTTTTTGATCTTGAACTCGGGGAATTTTCATGAACTTCATCGATACGTCCGTTTTTGAACTCTTTAAGACGGGACCCGGCCCGTCGAGTTCCCACACCATCGGACCCATGAGCGCAGCCGCGGATTTTCTTTCCTGTCTGCGGGTCCTCGACAAGGACATTCTTGATGCTGCAAGGACCGTCGAGATCGATCTCTATGGAAGTCTCAGCGCCACAGGCAAGGGCCACGGCACTGATCGCGCCGTCCTGGCCGGCTTGCTTGACCAGGAGCCCCAGAGCTGTTCGGCCGTTTTTTTGGAATCCATGAATCGGGATCAAGGGGTAGAGTTCCGGATCGAGGTGCCTGGGCACAAACTGAGGACTGGATGGAACCATGTTCATTTCCAAGGCATGAACACGGCCTTCCCTTTCAGTAACACCCTGGTCTTTCGACTGACCGGTCCGGAAGGAGATCTTTGGGAGAAGGAGTATTATTCCGTGGGAGGGGGGTTCGTGCAATGGAAGGGGTGGATGCCACCGGAAAAGAATCCGCCGGCCCATCCTTACTCCACCATGACCGAACTTCGAAACATCGTTCGCCGAAAACGAATCGATCTGCACACGGCCATTCTGGAGAACGAGAAAGCCATCACCGGGCGGACCGAAGTGGAAATTCGAGATGGATTGGATGCCGTCGTCGACTCCATGGAGGAGTCGGTTCAAAACGGTCTTGCATCCGGAGGAGTGCTGCCCGGGCCGATCGGCCTGCACCGCAAGGCTCGGGTCCTTCATCGGCGGGCCCTGAAGCTCCAAGATACACCTGAGGGCTTTCTGGTTGCCCTGAGCGCATACGCCTTCGCCACGGCCGAGGAGAACGCCGCCGGACACAGAATCGTGACCGCGCCCACGGCCGGGTCATGCGGGGTCATGCCCGCTTTGGTCCATATGCTCGTTCACCACGACCGGATTTCCCGCCGGGAACTTCAGCGTGGACTGCTGGCGGCTGCGGCCGTGGGTTTCGTCGCCAAGCACAACGCTAGCATTTCCGGAGCCGAAGTGGGATGCCAGGGAGAAATCGGGGTCGCCGCCGCCATGGCCGCCGCCATGGTCGCCCACGCCCGGGGGCACAGGATCAGAATCGTGGAAAATGCGGCCGAAATCGCCCTAGAGCATCACCTCGGTCTGACCTGTGATCCGGTCTTCGGCCAAGTCCAGATTCCGTGCATCGAGCGGAACGCCATGGGCGCCCTCAAGGCCTACACGGCCTACCTCATCGCCTCGGCCGAGGTTTCGAAGCATCACAAGGTCGACCTCGACCAGACCATCCGGGCTATGGCTGAAACGGGCCGCGACATGTCGGCCAAGTACAAGGAGACCTCAACGGGAGGGCTGGCCCTGAGCGTTGTCCAGTGTTGACGAAGAACGTGATTTTCAGGATTCGACCGCTGTGGCCAGAATGTCCATGAGCCGGGCGCAACCACGTCCATTTTTGGCCGAAACGGCCAGGGGAGGAGCATCCAGGCCGCAAAGCTGTTGCCATTGCCTGGAGATTTCGGCCAGATGCCGTTGCTTGCATTTGTCGGCCTTGGTCAAGACCGGGATATAGTGAATCCCAATATCCAAAACATAGCCCCTGAGCTCCAAGTCCAAGGTCTGGGGAGGAAGCCGGGAGTCGATGAGGGCCACCACGGCTTTGAGCAGCGCATTGCTCTTCATGTATCGATCCACCAGACGGGCCCACTGGGCCCGTTCCTCCTTGGAACAGCGGGCGTAGCCATATCCTGGAAGATCGACCAAGCAAAAACGGTCGGTATGAACCAGAAAAAAATTGACGCTTCTTGTCTTGCCGGGGGTTGAACTCGTTTTGGCTAGACCCTTGGAACCGCCCAACCGGTTCAGCAGAGAGGACTTGCCCACGTTGGACCGTCCGGCAAGGGCAATCTGGGGCAGGGGAGGGGGCACAAGCTGTTCGGCAGTATAGGCCGTCAGGATCAGCTCAAAACGATGGATGGTGAGGGGAGCAGGGGCGTCCCTTTCTTGACTTTTATGGATGATATCGGGCATTGCTTTGTCGTTTCGCTCGTAGGTCTTGGAGAATTAAATCCAAAAAAAGGGAGTTCCGAATGAAAGGTTTACTCAGTGTCATGATCATGCTGGCGATTCTGCCGGCCTGTCTGGGAGACAAGAATCCGGAAACTCTCTATGCAGCTTCCGCCAAGCCTTTGGTCATTGTCAAGGAGACTCTGGTTGACGTCAAACTGACCGATGCCGAGGTCCGTCTGGCAGGCGGTGATTTCTCCAAGGCCATGTGGGAAAAGGCCACCTTCCAGGGAATGAAAGCCATCATGAACAAGTTCATGTACCTGGAACCCATTGTCGCCCCAATTCGCACGACCTATCCGGAACCGGACGAAATGTCGTTTTTCGAACGACGGGGGAAGGTGGTCAAAGTTGAGAATCCGGTCACCGGAGACTACGAACAGAGTTTCAGGCTTACGGCCACCTTCACACCTGAGTGGAAAGTTTCGGGACAGGTCACCCGTCTGGAGAATGACCGTTATGCCCTGTCCATGCTCGACCGTATGAGCGTCACCCTGTTCGATTATTTTCCTCGCGAACTCCCGGCCTTTTTTCTTTTAGCCCAACGGACTCCCGAGGGTGACGGCCGCTTGATGCGCGTCGTCGGTTCCGGTCGGATCCTGCAAAGTTTGGGCACCACTGTTGTCGTGGACGTTGAAGGCAGTTCGGTACAGGGGACCCTGGCCCAAGCCGAACTGACCGAGACTAATCAGGAAATCTACAAAGGAGACATCATTTTTCTAATTCCGGTCATTGCCGAGGCCCTGCTGCCTGCTGAGATCGCCGAAACTGGGGACTCCGGTTTGCCCGAGGTCGTGGTAGAGCCCAAGACCATCGTCGAAGTGGTCGAGCCCGAGATTTCCAAGTGAGTCGAACCTGGAATATTCTTGTAGCCAACGGCCCCAATCTCCGCCATGTCGGGATACGGGACCCTGGAACATATGGTGTTCAGTCCATGGACCGGCTGCCGGAAATCATCGCCGATCTCCTCGGAATACATGCCGAATCCGTGGGCCTCTTTTTTTTTCAATCCAATTCCGAAGGAGCGCTCATAGACCGTTTTGAATTGGCCCGGGAACAAAGGGTTGACGGGCTGGTTCTCAATGCCGGTGCTTTGACCCACACCAGTTTGGCTTTGGCTGACTGCCTGGCATGGATCAGCATCCCCTGCGTCGAGGTCCACATCAGCAATGTTTTAGCCAGGGAGAACCCTCTTCGCCAACAGAGCCTCATTGGCAGACATTGTCTGGGCGTGATGGCAGGGTTCGGGCTGAGGGGATACGGGTTAGCGGTTTTGGCTCTGGTCGAACATTTGCGGTCTGTTTCAAAAGACAATCAACCATCAGGAGCATGACGTGATATCGACGACGGATTTCAAGAAAGGCTTGAAAATCGAGATCGACGGCGAACCCTGCATGATCGTCGATTTTCAGCATTTCAAACCCGGGAAGGGCGGAGCCTTCATGAAGA
Source organism: Deltaproteobacteria bacterium (assembly GCA_009929795.1). NCBI lineage: Bacteria > Pseudomonadati > Myxococcota > Myxococcia > Deltaproteobacteria bacterium. The sequence goes on from RZZR01000010.1 coordinate 34,200, forward strand.
CCAAATGGAAGAACCTCCTCACCGGGGCCGTGGTGGAGAGGAACTTTCGTTCCGGGGTCAAATTCAACCGGCCGGACATGGAGACCCGAACTCTTCAATATCTCTACCACGATGGGACCGGGTACGTGTTTATGGATCTGACCACCTACGAGCAGTTGACGGTCGACGAGGATCTGCTTGACCAGCAGGGACCCTTTCTGAAAGAAAGCCAAGAGTACAAGGTTCTCATCTATCAGGGCCGTCCGTTGGATCTCGAGCTTCCCGTGGCCGAGATTCTCGAGGTCACCGAAACCGATCCGGGCATGAAGGGAGACACGGTTAGCAACACCACCAAACCGGCCATCCTGGAAACGGGTTTGGTGGTCAACGTTCCGCTGTTCATCAATATTGGGGACAGGCTCAAGATCGATACCCGATCCCGGGAGTATTTGGGCAGAGAGTGAATTTGACGACTCTTCGACCCCTGACTCGGAGAGGCCATGAAGACCGGGCGGTTTCATGGCCTCTTCCGATTTTCGACAGATTCGATCCAGCCGATACCGGAGCCCGTTCATGACCACCATAGATGGCAACAAGCTCGGCCGGGAGATTACAGCCGTCGTGCTTTTCTTTCTGGCCGCATTCATGAGTCTAAGCCTTTTTTCCTATTCCGTCCAGGACCCGACTTTCGGGACCGCCTATCATGGTGGCGGAATCCGAAATCTGGCCGGACCCATGGGGAGCTACGCGTCGGGGTTTCTGGTCGAACTGTTCGGGATGGCAGCTTGGATCTGGCCTGTTCTCACTCTGTATGTCGGACTGTGCCTGATGTTTTCGTTGTTCCGTTTCGCTTGGTGGCGTTGGCTTGGAATCGCCATGCTTGTTGCCGTCACCCTCAGCCTACTAGAGAGAGAGATTCTTGTCGGTAAATCCGTTTTGGAGATGAGCGGAGGAGGATATCTGGGCCGGTCGATGCATTCCTGGCTGGTCGGGATGTTCGGAATTGAAGGAAGCATGTTGGTCGAGGGGTTGTTCCTCGTCCTTGGGTGCCAGCTTGCTCTGGGTCTTTCCTGGTCCGGGCTCGGCTCGACGATGCGTCGATGTCTCGGGGGGCTTTGGGCATGGCTTTTTCGATTGTGGGGGAATATTTTTTTTCGGTCCGATGGCGTAGAATCTGAAATCACAATTGAAGACCGGAAGCAGACTGAAAATCCTTCCCAAAAACAGGTGGATTCACCGGCCAATCGTCACCGACCGATTCAAGCCAAGACGTCTCCTATTCCTGTCCAAATCGATATGGAAGCCGACAGGCCCGGAGTCGAGTTACTCGTGCCAGTGCCGGCCTCCCAGCCACAGCCAGAGCCGACCGTTCTCGATTCCCTGGCCAAAAAATTAAGCGAATGTTTGGTCAATTTCGGAATTCAAGGTGAAGTCCAGCACATTTTGCCCGGACCCGTGGTCACCATGTTCGAGTTTAAGCCGGCTCCGGGTATCAAGATTAGCAGAATCGCAGGCCTGAACAACGATTTGGCCCTGGCCCTCATGTCCAGGTCAGTCCGCATTGTGGCGCCACTGCCGGGAAGGGACACGGTCGGAGTGGAGATTCCCAACGAGAAACGTCAGACCGTCTATCTTCGAGAAATTCTAGGCAGTGAACAGTTCACCAAATCCCGGTGGGTTATTCCTCTGGCCTTGGGCAAGGATATCCAGGGAAAGCCGGTCGTGGCCGATTTGGCCAGAATGCCTCACATGCTGGTGGCCGGGGCCACTGGGGCAGGAAAATCCGTTTGCCTGAACACCCTGATTCTGAGCCTTCTCTACACTTTCGGCCCGGAAGAAGCCAAATTTCTGCTCATTGATCCCAAGCGGATCGAGTTGGCCGTGTATTCGGATTTGCCCCATCTGGTGCATCCGGTGGTCACGGACATGAACTTGGCCAAGAATGCCCTGGACTGGGTGGTCCATGAGATGGAGGGGCGTTACAGTGCCATGGCCGAGGCAGGAGTTCGCAATATCGCCGACTACAATCGAAGAGTCCGCGAAGCAATGGCCAATTTGGACGAAGAAGAGCAGAGTGAAAATTTGCCCAGGCCTCTTCCTTATCTTGTGCTAATTATCGATGAATTGGCCGACCTGATGCTCACGGCAGCCAAGGACGTGGAGGTCAGCATCGTCCGGTTGGCCCAATTGGCCAGGGCGGCCGGCATTCATCTCATCTTGGCCACCCAAAGACCGTCCGTTGACGTGGTTACGGGCCTGATCAAGGCCAATTTTCCAGCCAGGATCGCCTTCCAGGTCAGTTCCAAACACGATTCACGGACCATTCTCGACGCTGTGGGTGCCGAATATCTGCTTGGCCAGGGTGACATGCTCTTCAAGCGGAGCGGAGGAGACGTGACCCGGGTCCATGGCTCCTTTGTCAGTGACGGAGAGATCGAGGCGGTGGTTGGTTTCTGGAAAGCCAAGGGCAAGCCTGACTATGCCGTTAATTTCGAGGATTGGTCGTCGGGTCGGGAGTCGGATCTAGGAGGAGAGGGGGGTAACGGAAACGACGTTCCGGACGATCCAGTCTACAACCAGGCCGTCGAATTCGTCATGGATCAGGGCAAAGCCTCAATTTCACTCATACAGCGGCGGTTCAGGATAGGCT
>RZZR01000011.1 GCA_009929795.1 Deltaproteobacteria bacterium
TCCGGGAATCGGGCAACTTTGTCCTCGATGGATGGGCAGTAGCGGGCCCCGATTCCGGTGATGACTCCCTGGAACAGGGGCGAGCGGTCGAATCCGGCCCGGATGGTCTCGTGGGTGGCCTCATTGGTCCAGGTCACGAAGCAGGGCACCTGGGGCAGGCAGGGTCCGGGGCCGTGAAAGCTGAAGCGCGGTGGCGGGTCGTCCCCGGGCTGGGGTTCCAGGAGGTCGAAGTCGACACTGTCCCGCAGCAGCCTCGGTACGGTCCCGGTTTTGAGGCGGCCTAGTTCCAATCCCAGATTGCGGAGAGTGACCGAAAGACCCTGGCAGGCGGCATCGCCGAAGCGGCCGCCAGAAAAATTCCGCAAGCCGACGTGAATTAGACCCTGAAGAAAGGTGCCCGTGGTCAGTAGGACGAACCGGGCCAGGATCGTCTCGCCCAGTAGGGTCGTGACCCCGCAGACCCGGCCGTTGTCGACCTGAATCCCTTCGACCGTGGCCTGACGGACCCAGAGATTTTGTCGGGAGAACAAGGATGAGGACACGGTCTTCTGGTAGGTGGCCCGGTCCATCTGGGCCCTGGTGGAGCGCACGGCCGGACCCTTGCTCGTGTTCAGCGTCCTAAACTGGATGCCTGAGGCGTCGGCCCAGATGCCCATGAACCCACCAAGGGCGTCGATCTCCCGGACCATGTGGCCCTTGGCCAGACCGCCGACGGCCGGATTGCAGGACAATTGGCCGATATGGTCGATGTTGCCGGTCAAGAGCAGGGTGGACAGACCCAGGCCGGAAGCGGCCATGGCCGCTTCGGAGCCGGCATGGCCGGCCCCGACCACGACCAGATCGAAGCATTCGGGCGGGGGCGGCTTGCGGGTCATGCCTTGTCGAAGAGCGCCCGGGCCATGACCTGGGCATCCTTGAGAGTCGAGCCGATCAGAGCGTATTCGTTGGGCTGATGGGCCATCTCCTGGAGAGTGGCCCAGGCCACGACGTCGTGGCCGGCCCGACGGAGAAAGGCGGCCACCGTGCCCCCTCCGACGCCGACGAACCGGGGATCGACCTCGTAGACCCGGGACACGGCCCGGAAGACCCGGCGGGCGATGTCGCTGTCAGCCGATGTGGCCGGAGACTCCTCCCGCTGGACGACCTCCACCTCCACGTTCACGCCGCGCTCGGCGGCCACCTCCTGGCCGAGGGCTTCGATTTCTTTCAGAAGTTGATCAACGCCTTCCCCGGGAAGGATTCGGCAGTCGACGTAAAAGACGTCCCGACCGGGCAGGGTGTTCACGTTGGGGACGTTGGCGTCCTTTCGAGTGGGGGTGATCGTGGTCCTGGGCGGGGAGAAGAGCGGGTCGCCAGGGCGTTTGGCCCGGGTTTGGTCCAGGGCTTCCAGGCGAAGGATCATGTCGGCCGCGGCCGTGAGGCTGTTGAGCCCCAATGCGGGGCGCGAGGCGTGGCATTGGCGGCCGAGGACGGTGATTTTGATCCAGAGCTGGCCCTTTTCGGCGATCTCGATACGGGATCCGTCCGGGCCGCCCACGTCCGGGACCAGGAAGAGATCTCCGGACCGGAAAAGGTCGGCCCGGTTTTCCATGACCCAACGCATGCCAAAGGCGCTTCCGGTCTCCTCGTCGGCGACGAAGAGCAGGCCGAGGTTCATGGGCGGAGTGGTTTTCGTGTCGGTCAAGGCCTTGAGCAGGAGCAGACTGGAGAGGATGCCCTGGTGGTTGTCCTCTGTGCCCCGGCCGATCATCCGGTCGCCATCGACAACGACTTCGAATGGTTCGGTCTCCCAGAGGGCTGTATCGCCCGGAGGGACCACGTCCGTGTGTCCGATGATCCAGAAGGTCCGATTTCGGTCGAAACCCGGCAGAATCGCGGCCACATTGGGACGATATCCACAGGGAACACGGTCGTCCGGAGCGTTCAGGACGGTGATCTCGACCCCGAGGATCTCCGACAGGCGGGAACGGAGAAAGTCGGCCTTTTCTTGTTCGCCCGTCCCCTCGTTGGTTGGGCCTACAGCCGGACGAGCGACCAGTTCGCGTTGCAGGGCGATGAGATCCTGGCGCAGGGCCTCTATGCGGGAAAGGACGGCCTCGGGCATGATTCCTCCGGGTATGGGATTGGAAACGAAAACGGCAGGGTCACCCCTGCCGAACATCGTGTCTCGCGGACCCCAAGGGGGACGCTATGGACTACCGGCCTCGGGCAGCGCGCTTGGAGGCCTTCAGCGGGTTGACCTTGACCTTTCCAGCCTTGTCGATGCTGGCCTTGACGTGGGTGGCAAAGTTGCATGCCCCGCCGGACCATTTGGCCTCGGGCTGGGCGTAGCTGGTGCAAAACTGCTGCCCCTCGAATTCCCGGATCCGGTCACAGCCGTTGCATTTCTCGACGATGGGCTGCAGGATGAATCCCTTGAACTGGAGCCCTTCGGGGGACATGACGGCTCCCTGAAAATAGTTTTGATCGGACATGATTTTTTTCCTCCTTGCTCGAAAGAGCCTGAATCCTGAAACGCCCGCCTGGGGCGCGGGGGATGTATGTTACGGCAAACCGTCTCTCCTATGGATTTGACCGCGATGTTGTCAAGCCTGAAATCCGAGCCAGCGCTTCGCGCTTTTCTTTCGGAGTCTGTCGGGAGCGTCGTCTGAGATGGCCCCGTCCTGTCTGCTCGTCCACGGATATGGCGGGCTACCCTTCGAGATGGAGCCTCTGGCCGAGGCCCTGGAGGGGGCGGGAGTCCGTTGTTCGGTCCCTCTCCTTCCAGGCCACGGCCTCGGACCAGAGGAATTCCGCAGCACTGGATTTTCCGACTGGTGCAGGGCTGTGGAAGAAGCCTGGACCGAGTTGGCCTCGGCGGGTGGCCCGGTTTTCGTGGCCGGCCTGTCCATGGGTGGGAGCATCGGACTTTGGCTGGCCCAGCGCCACGTTTTGGCCGGCCTGGTCACGGTGTCGGCCCCGGTCTTCATTCATCGCTATTTTCCCTGGCATCTTCCGGATTGGAGAATCCCTTTCCTGGGGGTCGCCAAGCATTTCGTGCCCACGGTCCCGGCCCCGTTGGCCGTTCCGGAGTCACGGGCCATCGCCCCATGGCGGGGGTACGAGGGCTTTCACGCCCTGGGCCCCCTTCATTCCCTGATCCAAGGCCTTCGAAGGGTACGGGCCGGCCTTTCCCTTGTGCAGGCCCCGCTTCTTTGCATTCATGCTCCGGAGGATAGAACCTGTCTTGTGGATAACGCCTGGGAGATCGTCCGCGACGTGAATTCCCCCGAGCGTCGGATGGAACTTCTGTCCGTTCGGGAGCGGGTGACCAGCGCCCATGTTCTGACCACCCATCGGGAGACCCGGGACCGAGTGGCCACCCGGGTCCGCGATTTTATTCTCGAGCGGTCTGGCGGGACCGATCCAGCAGGTCCAGAAACCGGGGCAGAACCATGTCCGGGGTGAGCTCGTTCAGGCAGGCCAGGTCCCCCCGGGCGCAGAGGTCGGAGTCGCAGGGCTGGCAGGACATGTTCAGGGCCACGTGGACGTGGTCGGGAGACGGATAGCTCCAATCCTTGTCCGTGGACCCCCGGACAATGAGGGTGGGGACGCCCAAGGCCGTGGCGAAGTGGGAAGGGGCCGAGCAATTGCCCAGATGGAGAGCGGCTTGGCCCATGATGGCGGCCATCTGACGAAGGTCGAGAAGATCTTCGGCCACAATGGTCCGTTCGGAGCGGTTCAAGGCCTTGGCGGCCGTTTCGGCGTCGTCCCATTCGCCGGGACCGTACAGGAAGAGAAAGACGAGGTCAGGCCTGGCTTCCAGAGCCAGGGCGGCTAGACGGCCGAAATGGGCCGGGGGCCATTTCCTGGTTGGGCTGCGGTGGCTGGGATCCACGGTGACCAGACGATCGTCGGGTCCGAGGCCGTGTCGCCGAAGAAAGGCCCTGGCCCAGTCCTTTTCATCCTCGGTCGGGAACAGGGCCGGAGGCTCACCCTTCCACTCAATGCCCAGGGGGGCCAGGACGCTGGCCTTGCACTGGCCGGCCCAGCGATCGATCTGGTCGGTCCAATGCGTGTAGAGCCAACGGTTGTACCAGGGCGGGGTGTAGGTCAGACGGACGGCCTTGCGGCACATGGCCACGATGAAACGGATTCTCGGCAATTGCTGAAAGTCGACGACCAGGTCGTAGCGGGTCCGGGCCACCCGGGCGTAAAAGGCGAAGGAACGAATCGGACTGGACTGGGTTTTTTTGTCCAGTATCCAGACATGGTCCACGCAGGGATTGTGTTGGAGAACCGGGGCGCACTTGGCCTCGGTCAGGACATGGATGCTCGCCCGGGGCCATTTTCGGCGCAGCAAGGTCAGGGAGGGGGTGAGGAGTACCACGTCCCCGATCTGGCGGAGCTGGCAGACGAGGATGGACTTGGGGTCCAGATCGGCGAGAGGAGCCTGGGTGGTCATGGGTTCCGGTTCTCGCGGGCCCAGAGGGCGAAGTTCAGGGTTCGCCAGAGGATGGTGGTGTGGTCCTGCTGGCCTTTGGAGTGTTCTCCGGCCATGGTCTCAAGGGCGTCCATGTTGATGTAAGCTCGCAGCACATCGCGGCTGGAGCCCAGGGCATCTTGGAGAAATCCGGCCATGGGTCCTCGCAGCCATTGGCCCACGGGCATGGAGAAGCCCTGTTTGGGTCTGTGGACGAGATCGGTCGGCAGGAATTGTTCGGCCAGGCGTTTCAAAAGGTATTTGGTGGTTCGCCCCTGAATCTTGAATCGGAGCGGCAGGGAGGCGCAGTACTCGATCAAGGGATGATCGAGAAAGGGGCAGCGGACTTCGAGGCTGTGGGCCATGGAGGCGATATCGGTCTTGACCAGGAGCTGGTCGGGCAAGGACGTCTGATTGTCGAGCCACAGGAGACGTTCAACCGGGTTGGCGGCGGAGGAAAAGGAGCCTGCGTACCAAGGCAGGTACCAGGAGGCGAAAGATTTGCGGGTGGCGGTCCGGAAGTCCGCGGTGAAGAGACGATCTTTGACCGGAGCCAGTCGGGCCTCGTTGCGAAGCAGGGGCTTGAGTTCGGGCCTCAGCCAGTGGGAAATGATATGGCGGCGGACCCTGGCGGATGGACCAGAGGACCTGGCCAGGCTGTCCAACGTGTCCAGCCTTCCCGGGCGGGAAGAAAGGATGCCGTCGGCCAGGCGGGCCAGACGGGTCTTGACGAAGGTCGGGTAGCCGCACATGAGTTCGTCCCCGCCATCTCCGCCCAGGGCCACGGTGACCTCCTGCCGGGCCATGCGGCAGAGAAAGAAGGTGGCCAAGGCGGCGTCGTCCGCAAAGGGTTCGCCGAATTGCCTAGCCAGGGGTGGTAGGAGTTCCAGGGAGGTCGGGGGCATGATCTCCTCATGGTGCTCGGTGCCTAGGATGGTGGCCACCCGTCTGGCGTGGGGAGATTCGTCGAACCGTCTATCCGTGAAGCCGATGGAAAAGGTCTTGGGTGGGCGGTCCATGAGTCGAACCATTGATTCGGCAATCAGGCTGGAATCGATGCCTCCGCTCAAAAGGGCTCCAAAGGGGACATCGCTCCGCATGCGCAGGGCCACGGCCCGATCCAGGGCCTTGGTCAGACCGTCCAGGGCCTCGCGTTCCGAGAGGTCGATCTTGGGCCGGTAGTCCAAGGCCCAGTATCGCTCCATGGTCCAGCCGTTTCGGTCGAACACGGCCACATGGGCCGGTGGGAGTTTGCGGATGGCGGTATGGATGGACAAGGGGGCCGGGATGCACTCCAGGCTGAAGAAGAGGTCCACCGCCACCGGGTCCACGGACCGGTCGATCTCCGAGTGGGCGGCCAGGGCCCTGATTTCGGAGGCAAAGACGATCCGCCGTCCCCGCAGGGCATAGAAGAGGGGTTTCTGGCCCAGGCGGTCCCGGGCCAGGATGAGGCGTTCACGAACCGGGTCCCAGATGCCCAGGGCGAACATGCCCCGCATGTGGCAAACGGCTTCGGTTCCGAATTTTCGGTAGAGGGCCAGGATGACTTCCGTGTCTCCGGAGGAGCGAAAGGGATAGCCGGTGTCCCGGAGTTCCTCTCGGAGTTCGGCGAAGTTGTACATCTCGCCGTTGAAGACGATGGCCGTTCCGGTGTCCGGATCGACCATGGGCTGGTTTCCGGCCGGACTGAGGTCGAGGATGGCCAGACGGGTGTGCCCGAGAACCATGTTCGGCCCGAACCACAAGGACTGCCGGTCCGGACCCCGGTGTCGGAGCCGTTCCAGGACCGGGTCCAGGATCCCGGGCCGCGGGGCGGTATCGAAATCGAGGTGTCCGGCTATACCGCACATGGCTGTTTCCCCTGGGCGACTCGTTCGACGATGTTCAGGAATGGGTCGAGGCCGGCGACGAGGTGTTCGGGCCAGGAAAAAGGCTGCCCGAGTGGGCGTTCCAGGGCCTTGGAAACGGCTCGGGCCAGGGACGGAATATCCATGGGGTCCGGGACGATCAGATCCGGATCCAAAAACACCGAACTCCCGTTGCAGGATGTGGAGACCGTGGGCAGGCCGCAGGCCAGGGCCTCGAGCACGGCGTTGGAGCATGCGTCGTAGAGCGTCGGCAGGATAAAGGCCTCGCAGGCGTGGTAGAAGGTGGGCATGCGTCGAACCCGCCCCAGGAAGTGGACCCTATCCTCGACCCCAAGGCTGCGGGCAATGGCCTGGAATCGGGACGGGTTTCTTCCTCCGGCCACGGCCAGGCGGATTTCAGCCGGAAGGAAGGTGAGCATAGATAGGGCCTGAGGCAGGCCCTTGAGCATAAAGTTGGTTCCGGCCAGACCGACGACCCGGCCCTCGGGGGACAGACCCATGGCCGACCGGGATTGACGGCATTGGAGGTATGTGGCCGGTGTGAACCGGGCCAAGTCCGGGCGGTTGTAGACGACTTCGAAATCCGACGGCGAGAGCCAGGGGTGCGCGGCCACGGTCCAGTCCCGGACGAGGTGGGAATTGGCAACCTTGACGGTCGAACGCTTGAGTTGGATCCGCTCGATGGCCATGGCCAGGGCGTGTCCCGGATTGACTCGCCTCCGGACGCTTTTCCAGATCCGGGAGGGGCCAGGTGACCATGCCCGGGAACTGAGACGCCAGAAGGTGGCTGTGGGGCCGCCGCTGATCCGCAGGATATCCTGGCAGAGGGTATTGTCCAGGCCTATGGTGCAGTCGAAACCGGCGGCCCGTCGGATCTGCTCGGCCCGAAGGGCGAACCAGAGGGTTTTGCCGAATCGTCCCAGGCGAGGTCTGGCCACGGGCAGGATGTCCACTCCGGGGGGGGCGTCATCGGCCCGGGAACAGACACAGGTCACCCGGCAGACGCCGGCCAGGGCCTGGGACAGGGACCAAGCGAATTGTTCCATGCCGCCGTAGCGGCTCAAGCGGGGAACGAGAATTCCAACGTGGCGATCCTTCACGGGCAGACCCGTTCGTAGACCTCCAGGGTCCGGCGGACAAAGGTTTCGTCGTCAAGATTCTCCATGACTCGGGCCTGCTCCCGGGCCAGATCACGGGTCAGGCCGGGATCCCTGGCCAAGGTGGCGAGTCGTTCGGCCATGGCCGCAACGTCACCCGGTTGAAACAGGGCCCGGGGATGGAGCAGGTCGGGCATGACCCCGACTCGAGTTCCGATCAGAGGAACGTTGCAGGACATGATCTCCAGCGCAGCCCGGGCGATGGTCTCGGACCAGAGGGAGGATACCAGGCCGAGATCCGCGGCCGAAATGCAGGCTGGAACATCCCGGCGACGGCCGCTGATGCGGACCCGGTCCCCCAGGCCGAGATCGTTGATCCAGGCCCTGATGGTCTGTTCCGGAGTGGCCGAATCAAAGCCGATCAGAAAGAGGCGGACATGCTCGTTTTCCGGTTTTTTGACCAGGGCGGCCAAGGCCTCCAATGCTTGTCTCTGGCCCTTGACCTCGTCGAATCGTCCCAGAAGGCCAATGACGAAATGGTGCTCGAGAAAACCGAATTCGGCTCTGATCCGGTGTCGTCCGTCGAGATCGAAGTGAAAAACTTTCCGGTCCACTCCGCCAATGATTTGATGAAGCCGCTCCAGTCCCAGACCGAAGGCTGCTTTGAAATGGTTTGTCATGGGTGAGTTGGTGGAGATGACGGCATCGGCGACGTCGTTGTGCAACCAGCGGTTGACGAAATTGGACCGGGGAAGACGCTGGTCGCCCCGGGTCCGGACCAGCCCGAAGCCGCCGATTTTCCGACGAAGAATCCCCCAGTGGACAAAGGCCTCGCCGCGGTGGCAGTTGACGATATTGGGACGAAATTCCCGAATCACGGACTTGAGTTTCCAGTAGAGGCCCACTAGCTTGACCGGGTTGGCGGTGTTTATGTCAAGGGCCAGCAGAGGAAGTCCCATGTGCAGAGCTTCAGTCTCGGGTTCTGTGCCCGTCTGGACCACTGTTAGGACTTCGTGCCCGAGAGCCCGAAGGAGTTTGGCCAGTTTGAGGGCGTACCAAGCGGTAGCGTTGTACCAGCGGACGTTGATGACCTGAATGACATTCATCCCATGCTCGTATCCGTGATCATTCCGGTCAGAGACCGGGAGGCCTTCGTGGGCCGGGCCGCGGCCTCGGTGCTGTCCCAGACCTGGACCGACCTTGAACTCATCGTTGTCGACGACGGAAGTCGAGACAGGACTCGAGACGTCTTGGCCGCCGTGAAGGACGACCGTCTTACGGTAATCACCCAGGAAAATAAAGGGGTGAGCGCGGCCAGGAATCGGGGGCTGTCCCTGGCTCGGGGCGGGTTGCTGGCCCTGCTGGATTCCGACGACCATTGGCTGGCGGACAAAACTGTCCGGCAGGTGCGGTTCATGGCCGAAACCGGGTTCTCCGTGTCCCAGACCGGCGAGACCTGGATCCGCAACGAGCGCAGGGTCAATCCGGGGCGTCGCCATCTCAAGCCGAGCGGATGGTTCTGGGAGCGGTCCCTGGAACTCTGTCTGGTCAGTCCGTCTTGCGTCATGTTCACCCGGGAGTTTCTGGACCGGGCCGGAGGCTTTGACGAAAGCCTTCCGGCCTGTGAGGATTACGAGCTCTGGCTGCGGGCTGGACGAAGATTCGCCTGTGGATACCTCCCCGAGGACTTGGTCGTTCGGCGTTCCGGCCATCCAGGCCAGCTTTCGTCCCTGTACCACGGCATGGACCTTTTCCGGATCAAGGCCCTGTCCAGGCAGATCGTCCGGGACGGTTTAACCGGGTGGGACCTGGACCGGGCCCTTTCGGTTCTGAAGGCCAAGGTCGGCGTCCATGTTCAAGGGTGTCTGAAGCGCGGATTGGAGATCGAGGCCTTGTCGGCTATGTCTTGTCTGAGCGAATGCCTTGATCGTCTTTCGGCCGCGAAAAGTCCGGCCTGTCGAAGCGAGTCCAACCACAACCACGAGGATGATCCGTGTACAAGCTCGGTTCCCTGATAGCCCGCCTTCCAACCGTGGCGGAAACCCGGATCGTTCACTCCGGCCATGTGCTCTGGTTGGCCTGGGACACCAAGCTTCAGGACTCGGTGGTCAATACCCTGAGCAGTTTTGGCGGATGGGCCCTGGTCACGGAAGAGCGCCAAGCCATCTGGTTTTTTCCGGACAAGGAGTTCTTCAAGGGACTGGCACGCCTCTACAAGTGGTCCAAACTGCAGCGGATGTCCCTGTTCATGGCCGCCTTCAGCGGCAAGCTCCTGGTCGATCGGGAGCTCGGTTGCGGTCTTTCCATCGACAACGATCTCTTGTCCTTGACCGCACCCTACCCCAAGCGTTTCGAGGTCTGGGTCTCGGAGAAAGTCCGGGACGGGGCCGTCTCCTTTCCAGGCATCGAACTCGAGCGGGTCCAGAGCGTCGAACTGTCAGCCGGGAAATGGATGAGACTTAAGGCCGATGAGAGTTTGTCCTACGACTCCACAATGAGCTGGATCTTCGTGGTCAGGCCCCTGGGGAATCCTTCGGAAAGGAGCTTCATTGAGGGTTGGAAGCGGTATCACGGTCAGCTCCGGCAGCTCATCGGTCAGTTGAAGGTCAGTTTTCTGTACACCGATGACTTTTTTCTTCTTGTCTACCTGGAAAACGACCGGACTCTTAGGCAGTGGTGCTTCCATCTCCTGCAGCTGAACATGGCCAGCCGGGCCGAAGGAGGAGTTTGGCCCTGCGTCATGGCCGGGTTTCAGAAGGGCGCTCAGAACCTGGGCGCGGATTTTCCTCGCAAGCAGAATCTGGACTGGTCGCAGCTGGCCACGGACGCCATTCATCTCCCCCTCCAGGATGTCTATTTGATGGGCACGGGTTTCCAGCCGCAGGACGCTCGTCTGGGAGGCGAATACGAGCGGCTGGGCACCATGTTCAAGATGACCATCAGGGGACAGGACGGCGAGACCATGGGCAGCTTGCACGTCAGCCTGCCGAGATCCCTGGCCAGGGGCGGGGATTCGCCTTGTTTCTATTGCGGAATGCGCAATCACACGATGGCCGAGTGTCCGACCCGTCATCTCTTCGACATGGATCCCAACATCTGGGAGTCGCTGGCGAAAGTTGATCTCGAGGCATCCGGCGAGGATTTTGCGGCCATTGACAAGGCCCTGGAAAACGGAGTGGTCCAGGGACTTCAGTCCTTGATTCAGGAACAAAACACGCCCGGCATTCTGGTCAGGGCGATGTTCGAAGGTACGAGCGTCTGTCAGCATCGAGTGGTCCGTCTGGTCTGGCGGAGCAGGGGAAAGGACTGGCCCAACGGGCTTCGTCGGTTGAGTCATCCCGAGGGCGAGTACATCTGGACGGCCTTGGACGAGTTGCGCAAGGGAGACTACCGCTTCGCCCAGTCCAATTTAGAGACGGCTTGCCTTCGATATCCACGCAATTTCCAGCCCCGAACCCTGTTGGGCTTTGTCCATTTGGAGCGGAACAACCCGAAGATGGCCGTCAAGGTCTGGAATGACGCCGAGTCCCTCTGTTATACGCCGCTCCAGAGAGGGTACCACATTTTTCTCCGGGCCAGGCTGTTGGAGATCAACGGTCAGTTGGAAAGGGCTATCTCTCTCTACCACGACGCCTTGAGCGTCTCTCCGGGTATGGAGGAATGCCGGTACAGGCAGGCTGCGTGCTATGTGAAGATGGGTTTTCCGGATCAGGCGATGGCCCTTTTTTCCGACCTGATCGAGGAGAATCCGCATGTTTTCAATCAGATTCTCCTCGATTCAGAGCTCGACCGTGGCCATTCCCATCTGCTCTCCGATCTCTGGAAGTTTTGGTCCAGAAAACGACAGATGGCCGAGGAAACTCCTCAACTTCTGGCCGATGTAGAGGCAAAGATCAACGAGTGGTTCAGCGTGGACAACCCGGCTCATGGACAGTTCATGGATCGGATCGAGCGATTGAACCAGTATCGGGGAGTATCCAATTTTGTCGCATTCAGCCGTATTGTCGGCGGGGCGGTCAGCCTGCGCAAAGACATTCAGGCTCGGATCAGCCAGGACATCCAGGACCTGAAGCAGAAGAGGGTGGACGTCCTCGACACTCTTTCATCCATCCAGGAGGAGGTTGCGGCATTTCCCTTTGCCAAACTCATGGGCGGCTTCAACAAGGAGTTCAATTATTGCGCGGTCAAGTTGAACGAGGTGGCCACGATGGAGCTTCAGGTGGCCAAGAATTTCAAGCTGGCCTTCAATGACATCCAGGACGCGTTGGAGGGTATAAAGCGTCTCAATCAGCGTCTGGTTTCACTGCGGATCGTCAGGGACGTGGCCGTGTTTTTCCTCTCCATGAGCAAGTATTTCCTCTGGCTGGAGATCGTAGGCCTGATTCTCGGGGCGATTCTTTTGCCGGGAGCCGTCTTTTTCGGGCTGAAGGCCGGGCAGGCCTGGCCCAACACTCTGCTGGTCCAGAAGTGGGACGTGATCAAAGTGGCCGGCCTGGTAATCAGCGCCCTGGCCCTGGTCGGGGCCGGGATAGTCACCACTATCAGATTCGAGGTCGAGAAGCGGAAGTTGTTGAAACGGTAATGTTCAGGAGGATTCTCGAAAACAAAAAAACCCCGATCGGTTTCGATCGGGGTTTTTTTGTATGACGGTGTGAGTCGGGACTACACGCAGCCTGTGGGCTTGGGCAGACCGGCCATTTTGCAGGCTCCCTTGCCGGGGCCTGACGGAAAAAGCTCGTAGATGTGCTTCAGCTTGAAGCCGGTGACCTTGGAAAGAATGCGGACCATGGGAGCGATGCCGTTCTTCTTGTAGTAGTCCTGCAGGAAGTCGATCACCTTGTTATGCTCATCAGAAAGCTCCTTGATGCCCTCGCTCTCCTTGACATATTCAACCCATTCAGGGCTCCAGTCTTCAAACCTCTGCAAGAAGCCATCTTCATCGATTTCGAAAGTTTTCCCTTTAAACTCAACTGTGGCCATAGTGAAACCTCCTTATGTTGTGATCACTTTTTGTGACGAAGCCCGACGCGGACCGGTATTGTGACCTCGGACGGTAATCTTTCCCATGAAGCCTTGATTGTCAATACCTTCAGGGCCCTCATGCGATGATTCGCAACCAAAGATTGAAATTATGCACCTAAAAAAAAAAATTAGCAACCGGTTTGCCAAGGGTCAGGAAACGCTGACGGCGTGGCCGTCGTTGACGTAGAAGACCAAGGGATATTTTCCTTTGAGAAACTCGACCAAAGATTCAAGAGTGTGGCGGCCGGTACTCTGGACCCGAATGGACACGTGCCTGAACCCGGGCCGGACATGGGCGTAGGAGGTCAGTACGCTGGTCAGACGAATGTCTTGATCGCGGAGAGTGGCCAAAAGCTCGATGGCCGCGCCAGGGGTGTCCTCAAGTTCAAAGACCATCTGAAGCCCGCCCAATGTGACTCCGGTCACGGCGCAGAGGTATCGGAAGACATCGATCTCGGTGATGATGCCCACTAGGTTGTTGTCATTGTCGACCACGGGCAGGCCGCCGATTTTGTTGGTCAGCAGGGCCTCGGCGGCAGTCTCGACGGGTTCGTCCGGCGAGATGACCACCGGATCGAGGGTCATGACGTGTTTGGCCTTGATGGAAGCCAGAGTGGTTTCGCTTCCGGGTTCCAGCCCGTCTCCGGGCAAAAATTTTGAAGGCAGGGCGTCCCGGACATCCCGATCGGAGACAATGCCGGCCAAGTTGCCTTTGTCGTCGACCACGGGCAACTGTCTGACGTTGTTGCGGCGCATGATTTCGGCGGCGACGATGATCGAGGTATCCTGGCCGAGGTTGATGGAACCCTGGGTCATCCAGTCTTTGATAAGCATGGGGCACCTCCTGGTGGGTTGGCAGAGGGTTTGGGCGGAAAAGCAAGGCGGGCACGGCAGGGCTGAATACGGGAAGGATTCCGGAGGAACCCCGAAGTGTCGAAGACGCTTGGGCCGGAACGGGAGTCTGTTCGATCAACGGCGGTGATCAATGTCTTGAACATGCTGGGCCCCCAATAAACCAAACCGGGGTCGAAGGCAATTCCGAAGCAGGGTCAGAGGAGCGAATCAGACCTCGTAGATGTCCGTGAAATGACGGAGCATGGTCCCGAAAGTTCCGTCCATGATGGCCTGCCGGGCAAGGCTGACGAGATGGAGATAGAAATGGAGGTTATGGATGGTGTTCAGTCGGTAGCTGAGAAGTTCCCGGGCCGTGTAAAGATGGCGCAGATAAGCCCTGGAGAAATGGCGGCAGGTGTAGCAGTCGCATTGCGGATCCAGGGGCGAGTCCTCTTCGCGATACTCGGCCCGTTTGATGTTCACCTTGCCCTGGGAGGTGAAGAGGGTCCCGTTGCGGGCGTTTCTGGTTGGCAGAACGCAGTCGAACATATCGATGCCGTTGGAAATGCCCCGGAGAATGTCCAGGGGGGTTCCAACGCCCATGAGATATCGGGGGCGGTGGGCCGGTAGCAGTGGAGCGGTATGGGCCAGAAGGTCCAGCATCTCTTTCTTGGGCTCGCCGACGCTCAGGCCGCCCACTGCGTACCCGTCGAAGGGGATGGATGTGATTTCCTCGGCGCTTCGGGTCCGGAGATGGTGATGGAATCCACCCTGGACGATGCCGAAGAGCAACTGCCCGCCATTGTTGGTTTGGGGATGGGCTTCGCGGCAGCGCCTGGCCCAGGCCGTGGTCAGGGCCAGAGACCTGGCCGTGTAGGCCTCGTCGGCCCCGTAGGGTACGCATTCGTCAAGGACCATCATGATGTCGGAGCCGAGATTTTTCTGGATGGTCACGGCTTTTTCCGGGGTCAGGACATGGCGGGAACCGTCGAGATGAGAGGCGAATTCGACCCCGTCCGCAGTCAATTTCCTCAGGCCCGAAAGGCTAAATATTTGATAGCCTCCACTGTCGGTCAGGATGGGCCGGTCCCAGGACATGAAAGTGTGCAGTCCTCCCCGGCGGCGGATCAACTCGTCTCCTGGCCTCAAATATAGATGGTAGGTGTTGCCGAGGATGATGCGAGCCCCGAGGTTTTTCAGATCTTCCGGGCAGAGGCTCTTGACTCCGGCCTGAGTGCCCACGGGCATAAATATGGGGGTGGGGACAAGGCCGTGGGCGGTCGTCAGGCAGCCTGCCCGGGCTTGACCGTCTTTTGCTTCCAGGGTGAAAGACCCGATAGGTTCGGACATGGGGTGGGATGAAGACGGGCCCCGAAGGATCGGGGCCCGGTTTGAATTTTACGGGATCAGCTTGGCTGTTTGAAGGATAGACACCAAAGCGGCTTTGGTGTCTTCGGCCATGGGCACGAGGGGTAGCCTGAATTCTAGGGAGATTCGACCCATCAGGGACAGGGCTGTTTTGACCGGGATGGGGTTGGTTTCCAGGAACATGGCCCGGCACAGGGGGGCCATCTGCAGATGGAACTGTCTGGCCGCGGCCAGATCCCCGGAGGAGAAGGCCGCGGTCAATCCGCTCATCATGGCCGGGACGATGTTGGAGACAACGGAGATGACCCCGTGCCCACCTATGGCAAGAAGGGGCAGGACCGTGAAGTCGTCCCCGGACAGGACCGTGAAGTCCGGTCCGCATTGCTCGATGACGTCGGAGCACTGCCGCAGGTCGCCGGTGGCCTCCTTGATACCAATGACCTCGGGGATCTCCCTGCTCATGCGGGCCACGGTGGTCGGCAGGAGATTGACGCTGGTCCGGCCGGGAACGTTGTAGACCACGAAGGGCATGGAAACTTCGGCGGCGATGGCCTTGAAATGAGCCACCAAGCCGGCCTGGGTGGGCTTGTTGTAGTACGGGGTGATCAGCAGGGCCCCGTCGGCCCCGGCCTCTTTGGCATACCTGGTCAGTTCGATGGCTTCCTTGGTGCTGTTGGACCCGGCTCCGGCCAGGATGGGCAAACGGCCCTTGGCCTGGTCGACGCATATGCGGATGACTTCTCGATGCTCTGCATGACTCAGGGTGGCCGACTCGCCGGTGGTACCACAGGGAACGAGGCCGTTGATGCCGGACTCGATCTGCCATTCGATAAGGCTGCGGTAGGCTTCCTCGTCGACCTGGCCGTTTCTGAACGGGGTGACCAGGGCGGTGAAGGCTCCTTCAAATTGCATGTCCGTTCTCCCTTGTGTGCTTGGGTTGTGATCGCGGATCGCCTTTGATCCGCGGGACGGAGGTATCCTGATTTAACCCCTGCGGGGTGAAAAAAAACGGCCTTCAAAGACCAGCACTGCTGATCCCTTGAGAAAGGCTTGTTCTCCTTGGAGCAGGATTATCAGATCCTCACCTCCGGAGGGGGTGACCCGAACCTCATCCTCGACAAGATCCAGGGCTCTGGCCACGGCCACAGATGCAGCCGCTCCGGTGCCGCAGGCAAAGGTTTCGTCCTCAACGCCCCGTTCATAGGTCCTGAGCTTGACCGTGCGGCGGTCGATGACCTGGATGAAGTTGACGTTGGTCCCCTTGGGGGCGAAGTGCTTGTGGCCGCGGATGATTCGGCCAAGACTCCGGATATCCACGTCGGCAACGTCTTGGACGATGATCACGGCGTGGGGTACGCCAACCACGGCGAAATGGACAGTTCCCTCCAGCCCTTCGGCCTGAAGGTTTAATCCGGTCTCAAGACCGGAGACGGGCGTCAATTGAACCCGAACCTGGTTTTGGTCTGGAAAGACCTCGGTCCGAACCGGTCCGGCGTCGGTGCCCAGGGTGTGAATGGCCGGGGCCATGCCCAGCCGGTGGGCCAGCAGAGCCGCGCACCTGGAACCGTTGCCGCACATTTCCGCCCGGGATCCGTCGGCGTTATAGAAATGCCAGATGTAATTGGCCCGGACATCGGGAGGCGTCTGGTCAAGCAGAATGAGTCCGTCGGCGCCCACGGAAAAGGCTCTTGGACACATGGTCCTGGCCAGGTCAGGCATGGCCTCGACGGGGAGGCACAGGGTGCGGTTGTCGATCAGGATGAAGTCGTTGCCACTTCCCTGCATTTTGAAAAAGGGGATTTCAGATATGGTGTTCATCCGGGGCACGAGGTTCGGAGGGCGTTTGGCCGTCCGTGCTTAGGAGTTGACGTATTCCTTCAGTTCCTTGCCGGGGCGGAAAAAAGGCAGTCGTTTGGATTTGACATCGACCTTTTCCCCGGTCTTGGGGTTGCGGCCCCTGTAGCCCTCATACTCCTTGATCTTGAAGCTACCAAATCCACGGATTTCGACTCGTTGGCCGGCCACCAGGGAGTCCTTGATGGCGTCGAAGAAGGTATTAACCACGACAGTGGCCTCTTCAACGGGGATGCGGTGTTCCTCGGCCAGGGCCTTGATCAGTTCGCTCTTGTTCATGAATGCCTCGCTGATGTTCTGGAAGAGTCGGCGATGAAAACGTCAACCTCCGGTTCCCGGAAAACGTTCCTAGGAGGGTTCGACGTCGAACGTTTCAAGTAACTATGGGCAATTCATTTAGAAAATGCAAGCATTGATCGGTCCGATTTTGTTGCCAGAAAAAAAACACGTTCAAGATCACAGGGCGGGGGCTTTGAGGATGGGAGATTTGGCGATGAGGTGCATGAGATCCTGCCGCTGTCTGTCCAGACGGGAGGCGATCTTGCGGATGTCTTCGCTGGCCGGGCAATCCGGGGCCATGCGCAGCAGTGGCTTCTGGCGGCGGATGGCCTCGGGCAGATTCTTGTCCTGACGGACCAGACCCAGCCAGGTCACGCCGTGACCGATGAACTGTTCGCAGGCCGCGTTCAGTCTGTTGAAGGTTCGGCGGGCTTCGCGTTCGTCCTCGGCCATGTTCACGATGACCTGGAAATGGCGGATGCCGTATTTGGACGACAAGACTTTGATGAGGGCATAGCCGTCTGTGAGGGACGTGGGCTCGGGGGTGACGACGACGATACGTTCCTGGGGCATGGAGGCAAAGGCCAGGACCGTCGGGCCGATGCCGGCCCCGAGGTCGAGAACAAGATAGTCGTAGCGGTTAAAGATCGTGTTCAGTTTGCCGAGAATGATGTCCTGGACATCCTCGTCCATCTCCACAAGATCAGCCACTCCCGATGCCGAGGGCAGCATATGCAGGCCCGTGGGCTCGAGTTCAAGAATGACGTCCTCGGCCTGGATCTCAGGGGAGAGGAGGTCCTGCAGATTTCGTCCGGGGTTGACCCCGAGCATGACGTCGAGGTTTGCCAGCCCGAGGTCGGAATCCATCAGAATGAGCGAATGGCCGAGGTCGTGCAGTGCATAGGCCAGGTTCAGAGCAATGCTGGTCTTGCCCACGCCGCCCTTGCCGCTGGCGATGGCCATGCTGTACGTTTTGTTCGAATCTTGGGTCATGGTGTTCGGGGTTGAAGGGTGTCGGTCGAAATTCAGGGAATCATCCGGAGCCGTTTTCGAGGTCGAACAGGAAGCGTTTTTCGTCGGCCAGGACCAGCGTCTCGTCGGAACGGGTCGGAATGTCCATGATCGGGGCGGCCTCTACTCGGTCACGACCCGCGGCCTTGGCCCGGTACAAGGCTTCATCGGCAGCCCTGTAGAGGGCGTCTTCAGCGACGTCGGCCTTGCCTCTGTGCCCGGCCATTCCGGCCGAAAACGAAAAGCCGACTTCGGGGGCGGACTCATGACAGAATACCCGGGTGGAAACGACCCGTTCCCGAATCCGTTCCAAAAGCTGCTTGGATCGGGCCAGTCCCGTGCCGGAGAGGACCAGGCCGAATTCCTCCCCGCCCAGTCGGGCGCAGGTGTCGGTCTGCCGAGTCTCTTCTTGCAGAATCTGGGCCATGGTCCGGAGGATTGTGTCGCCGCAGGGATGCCCGTGGACGTCGTTCAAGGTTTTGAAGTTGTCGAGGTCGAGGATGCACAGGGTCAGGGGGAGCTTAAGCCGAGCCGATCGTCTCCTCTCAAGGGTCAGAGCCCTGTCGAAAGCCCGACGGTTGGGCAGCCCGGTCAATCCGTCCAGATCCCTGGCCCGGGCAAGCTCGTCGAGCTGTTCCTGAAGACGTCGGAGCAGCGGATATCTGTCCGGCGGCAAGGAGATGGCCAGCCAGTTCTGGAGGCCGAGCTCGGCGCTTCTCCTTGGCCATTGTTCCCACAAGGTTCCGGAGAGCAGGCGAATGAGGGCCATTACCGGACCCTTGCTCAGGGCCGAAGCATCCTGTCTGCTAATTCTTTCGGCCAGATCCTCGATCTCGGAAAAGAGTCGGCCTTCGTCGTTCGGAAGAGCCGGATTCCGGTCAGGATCGGTCATGGACGGTCAGCAGGTAGTTCTTGATGAACGGGTCGATGCGGCCGTTCAAAACTGCATCCACATTTCCCTCCTCGTGGCCGGTGCGGTGGTCTTTGACCAGTTGGTAGGGTTGGAGGGTATAGGTTCTGATTTGGCTCCCCCAGGCGATGGCGTTTTTGGAGTCGTACTCGGCCTGGCGCTCGTCCTGGATTTTTTGGAGTTCCCGGTCGTACAGGCGGGCCTTGAGGATCTTCATGGCCGATTCCTTGTTGCGGAGCTGGGACTTCTCATCCTGGCATTGCACAACGATGCCCGAGGGCATGTGGGTAATGCGCACGGCCGAACTGGTGGTGTTGACCGACTGGCCGCCCGGGCCGCTGGATCGGAAGGTGTCGATCCGGAGGTCCTCCTCACGGACCTCTATTTTGATGTCCTGCCCGGCTTGAGGATAGACATCCACCGAGGCGAAGGATGTGTGGCGGCGACCGGATGCGTCAAAGGGTGAGATGCGAATAAGGCGATGGATGCCCTTTTCACCACGCAGCAGCCCGTAGGCCCTGGGCCCGGCGATCTGCAGGGTGATGCTCTTGATGCCGGCCTCCTCACCCGGGAGGAAGTCCAGGACATCGACCTTGAGGCCACGGTCGTCGGCCCAGCGTCGGTACATGCGCAGAAGCATTTCGGCCCAGTCCTGGGCCTCGGTGCCTCCGGCACCCGGGTGGATTTCGAGGATGGCGTCGTTTTCGTCACCTGGCCCGGATAGGAGCGTCTCCAGTTCAACGTTTTCCTGTGTTGTCTCGAGGAGGTCCAATGCTTCGTTCAGTGCCTCGAGGGCCTCCTGGGATCGCTCCTCCTCGGCCATGGCCATCCATTCCTGGACGTTGGAGTGGGCCGAGTCGAGCGAGTTCCAGAGCTCGAGGCGTTCGGACAGGAGACGTTTTTCGCGCAGATCCGGAGTTAGCTTTTCCGGATGGTCCCAGGCCCCTGGTTGGCTGAGCTTTTTTTCGATTTCATCCAAACGTCTTTGGAGGCTGGCCCGGTCAAAGACGCCTCCAGAAGTCGGAGAAGGAGCGGGAAAAGGCGTTGAATCTGGACCGGAGATCCGAAAGCTGAAACATAGGCTATTCATCCTGCGCTGGAGTGGCGGCCGACCGCTTGTTTTGTCCGCAACCAGCCCCAGCAGGCGAGGGCCGTGGCCAGGGCCAGAAGGATGAAGGGAAGCGGTCGGGACACGCGGGCAAATATCGAGGGCTTTTCCACAAGGCCGACGTCTTGATGGACGAGAACGGCATCCTGGAAAGATGACGTTTGTCTCAAAATCCGACCGGAGTTGTCAATGATGGCGGAAATCCCTGTGTTGGTGGCCCTGATCAGGAATCGGTTCGTTTCGACAGCCCTCAGCGAGGCAAGGGCCAGATGTTGGAGCAGGGCTGAGGACCGACCGAACCAGGCGTCATTGCTGACGTTGACCAGCACATTGGCCCCTTTTTTCACCCGTTCAACGCCGAGGGATGGGAAAATGGCCTCGAAACAGATGAGCCCGCCCATGCGGGCCGATCCATGTATCAGGGGGGCGGCATTTCGGCCGGGACTGAAGTCCAGGTCGCCCTGGGTCAGCTTGCCGATGAAGGGAATGAATCGACCCAGGGGCACGTATTCCCCGAAGGGAACCAGGCGTTCCTTGTCGTAGAAGTCCATGGATCCGTTTGGGGCCAAACTGATCAGGCGGTTGTGGATGACGTATTCGGGCGGGTCGAAGCTCGTGAAGGTGTAGCCGGGAGTGCCGGTCAGGAGAAGGAACCCATGCTGCCGCACGTATTCTCGAATCCGCAGGGACTGGTCGGCCATGTCCTGAAAATAAAAGGGCATGGCCGTCTCGGGCCAGATGATCACCTCGGGTGAGGCTTCCAGGGCCTGATCAGTCAGGGTCAGGTACTTGGTGACGGTGAAGTCCTGGAATGCCTCATCCCATTTCTGGTCCTGGTCGATATTGCCTTGAACCAGAGCCACAGAGAAGCTGCTTTCGGGCCGGGAGGCTGATTCCAGGGCCCGGGTTCCGAAGAGGAAGAGGCCCATGCAGATGGCGGCTGCCGGGATGAGGAACAGAGGCTTGCGAAGGGCCTGGCCCAGGAGGACGGCGGTAACGGCCAGCAGTCCTGACAGGGCGTTGGTTCCGATGATGCCCGCCCCCTGGATGGCCCAGGGGGTGAAGGTCAGGGCCGAGGGGAGCACGAGCCATGGAAACCCGACCGGAATCATGTTCTGGAAAAGTTCAGTGAAGTACCAGATCAGACCTGCGGCCAGAGCCGAGGACCAAGTCGGCAGAGACTGAAGAACCCATCGACAGCACAGGGTGAACATCCCGGAGAACAGGCCCAGATAGCACCCGAGCAGTACCGGACAGGGCAGGGCCAGTGGCAGGGGGATCCCACCGTGGAAACTGACCGGAATGACGATCCAGTAGAGGGCCGCGGTGTGGGCGGCGGTCCCGATCAAGAGGCCGCGAAGAAAGACAGACTTGCCGCTCCCGGGAATTTCGGCGGCCATAAAAAGGGCCAAGGGCAAAAGAAGGACCAGCCAGGGGAGATGGAGCAGATGGTTGGGAAAACCGAACCAGGCTCCGACGGTGGCCATGGCCGCCAAAAGGACGGTGCGGGTCCGGTCGGATTTGGGTTCAATCCATTTCATCGGTCTTTCTGCCGGCCGGGGTGACGACGATCCAGCGAACGTGCCGATCGTCGGCGTCCTTGATAGTCATGCTGTGGCCGTTGGCAACGAAGTTTTCCTGCTTGCGGGGGACCCGGCCGGCGATTTCGCTGACGAATCCCCCGAGGGTCTCGACCTGCTCGGACTCAAGGGGCGGGGCGATCATCTGATTCAGGTCGTCCAGGGAGGTCAGGCCGGAGACAAGGAGCTTGCCGTCCCGGAGTTCCTGGATCGATGCCGGGCCTGGGACGTCGTACTCGTCCTCGATTTCACCGACGATCTCCTCTAGGATGTCCTCCATGGTCACGATGCCTGAAGTTCCCCCGTACTCGTCCTGGGCGATGCCCAGATGGGTTTTCTTGGCCTGGAAGTCGAGGAGCAGATTCTTGAGATTTGTGTCTTCCTGGAAAAAGTGCGCCGGACGAAGGAGAGATTCCAGGCTCGGCCGGGGTTCGGTCTGGCCGGTGAAGGCCTTGAGCAGATCCTTGACGTGGATGATGCCCACGATGTCGTCCTTGCTTTCCCTGAACACCGGGACCCTGGAGTAGCCCGAATCGATGAAGAGCTGGGCCATTTCCTCCAGTGATTGGTCCGTGTCCCCGAAGATGACCCGGGTTCGGGGGACCATGATCTCGCGGGCCAGGGTGTCCTCCATCCGGAGGACATTCAGAAGCATTGAGGCCTCTTTCCTCTCTAGTTCGCCGTCGTCCCTGGCATCCTGGATGGCCTCCTCGATGGCCGTGTCGGAACGACCTCCCAACATGTGGCGAAGGGCGGTCCACCATCGACCGCCGGACGCATCGTCCATCATACCTCCTTGCCTTGGGGGTTTATTGTCGAAGCCCGGGAGTGTTGTTTCCGGGGCTTCATCAGCAGATTCGGGGGAGTTGTTCCCCCTCGAGCATGTCCAGGAGGCGGTGGCCGCCGAGCTTAGTTTTTAGGACGACCTTGCCAGGATGCTCGCCGGTCACGTGGCCGATGCGGCAGGCCTCCAGGCCTTCGGGGTGGATGCGCATGATCTCCAGGGCCGCATTGGCCTGATCTTCGGGCAGGATGCAGATACACTTGCCTTCGTTGGCCAGGTAGAGGGGATCGAGCCCCAAGAAGGAACATCCCCCGGCAACTTCGCGCCGGACAAGGATCTTTGTCTCCTCGACCATGAGGCCGGTCTTGGACTGGCGGGCGATTTCGCAGAGAGTGGTAGCCAGACCGCCCCGTGTCGGATCACGCAGAACATGGACCTCGGTCAGTTTGGTCACCAGATCGAGGATCATGTGGTTCAGGGCCGCCGAATCGCTCGTCACCGGCGACTCGAAGGTCAGACCTTCGCGTTGGGAGAGGATGGTCAGTCCATGGTCGCCCATGGATCCGCTGAGGAGTATGGCGTCACCGGGTCGGGCATTGTGTCCGCTGGGAACGGGTTGGGCCACGACCTCGCCGATGCCGGTGGTGTTGATGAAGATTTTGTCCGCGGTGCCGTGTGGAACGACCTTGGTGTCTCCTCCGACGATGAAGACTCCGGCTTTTTCGGCGGCCCGGCCCATGGAGGACACGATCCGTTCCAGAACGTCCATGGGCAGGCCTTCCTCCAGAATGAGGCCACAGGTCAGAAACCTAGGTCGGGCCCCGAGCATGGCCACGTCGTTGACCGTGCCGTGTACGGCCAAGGATCCGATGTCCCCCCCGGGAAAGAATATGGGGTCCACGGTGTAGGTGTCCGTGCTCATGGACAGGGGTCCGGAGATGTCCAGCAGGGCCGCGTCATCCAGCCGGTTCAGATAGTCGTTTCCGAGGTGGCGGAGGAACATCTCGGAGACAAGCCGCTGGGAGGCCTTGCCTCCACTGCCGTAGTCGAGGAGTACTTTGTCGTGCATCATAGTTGTCAAATGGAGTACTTGTAATAGGCGGCGCAGGATCCTTCGGTGGAAACCATGCACGGGCCGATGGGGTTGGCAGGGGTGCAGGCCTTGGCGAACAAGGGACATTGGTTGGGGGCGATCCGCCCCCGGAGGACGTCGCCGCACCGGCAGCCGGGAAGTTCTGGGACTTCGGGCAGTTGGAGCCCCAGGCGGGAAAAGGCGTTGAAAGTTTCAAATTCGGGGCGCATGGCTAATCCGGAACCCGGGATGAGACCGATGCCTCTCCACAGGGCGTCGGTCGTGTCGAAAACCTGGTTCATGATCTGCCGGGCCTTGGGGTTGCCGTTGTCAGACACGGCCCGTTTGTAGTTGTTGACGATGGTGGGTTTGTCGGTTTTCCGCTGGCGGATCATGATCAAGAGGGCCTGGAGGATGTCCAGGGGTTCGAATCCGGTCACGACTCCGGGCAGGCCGTGCCGTTCGGCCAGGAAAAGGTATGGCTTGAGTCCGATGATGGTCGAGACATGTCCCGGGAGCATGAAGGCGTTCACTCCCAGGTCCTCCACGGCCAGAAGGGCCTCCAGGGCTGGCGGGACGAGTTTGTGCAGAGGTAGAACCGAAAAATTTTTCAGGCCCTCCTGGCGGGCCATGAGGACCGTGGCCGCCACTGTCGGAGCGGTGGTTTCAAACCCGATGCCCAGAAAGACGATCTGGCTGTTCGGATGGCGGCGGGCTAGGTCAAGGGCGTCGAAGGGGGAGTAGACCACGGAGATGCGGGCCCCCTCGGCCTGCATGGACTTCAAGTTGGCCCCTTTGGGTCCGGGGACGCGCATAAGATCCCCGAAGGTGGCCACGATCACGTCGCTTCGTCCGGCGATATCCAGAAATGCCGCCACCTCGCGTTCGTGAGTGACGCAGACCGGGCAGCCCGGGCCAGAGACATGGACGATCTCCGGTGGCAGGAGACTGCGGACGCCGCTTCTGAAGATGGCCACGGTGTGGGTGCCGCAGACTTCCATGAAACGCAAGGGTCTGTCGATTTCCGCCCGAATGGCCTCCAGGACTTTTCCGCAAATTTCCGGATCGTGATATGGTTCAGAGAAGTTCAAGCTGTAGACCTTCCTCAAAAAGTCGAAGGGTTTCCCGGCCTTCCGCTCGATCCATGCAGCGAAGGGCAAAGCCGGCATGGACGATGACGTAATCGCCCAGTTCGGGTCGGCGATCGACGATATCCAGACGGACCTGGTTCGTGACTCCGCCGACCTCGACTGTGGCGATGTCGCCGTCGAGGGATGTGATTTCCATGGGAACAGCCAGGCACATGACCGAAAACCTCCATTTTGCTTTTTGCTGGAGGAGTTGGTAAGTCTTGATCTGTCGGGCGTCAACATCGAGTTTGGCCCGATGTGTTTTGAGCCGTTTAGAGAGACCGTTGGTTCCAAGCCGTTTTTTTCATCATGAAAGATCCCTTCAGTCCTGATTTGTCTCCTGTGCCGGTGGCCCTCGATGAGACGTTTCCCATTCCGAGCGACGGACAGTGCCAGGCGTGGTGGGACGAGTATGAGATGCTGGACAACGTCAGGGTTCACAGTCTGGCCGTGGCCCGGGTGGCTTCGGCTCTGGCCGAGATGGCCAGTCCAGGGACCGAGAACGATTATCTGCGGCGAGCGGTCCGGGCCTCGGCCCTGCTCCACGACCTAGCCAAGTCCTACACCATCCGCCACGGCGGCCATCACAATCAACTGGGCGGGGCCTGGGTCATGAACTTGACCGGAAACCCCCTGGTGGCCCAGGGAGTGATTCATCACGTGTTCTGGCCGGGACGAATCGATCTTGATGCCTTTTTTCTGCCATTGGTCATCATCTACAGTGACAAGCGGGTTCGTCACGACCAGGTGGTATCCCTTCAGGAGCGCAAGGAGGATCTCCTGATCCGGTATGGGATCAACGAACGGTCCAAGAGCCACATTGCCAAGTCCTTCGACCAGACTACGCACATTGAACGTGAACTCGAACAGAGAACGGGAGTGTCCCTGCATGCGCATACTTTTGATCGCCGGGGGATGGTCCGAGGAGCGTGAGGTCTCCCTGGCCGGGGCCGAACAGATCGGTCCGTCCCTGGCCGCCTTGGGCCACGAGGTGACCTGTTTTGATCTCATTGAAGGGTGGGGCGCCTTGGTCCAGGCCGTCCAGAGCATGGACTTCGCCTATCTGAATCTCCACGGGACGCCGGGGGAGGACGGCAGCGTCCAGGCCTTGCTTGAGCGGCTGGGCGTGCCCTATCAGGGTGCCGGGCCTGCCGCCTCCATGTTAGCCCTGAACAAGGCCCAGTCCAAGAATTTTTTCGTCCGAGCCGGGATCGCCACCCCCAGATGGCGTTTCGTTCCTCCGGGCCGGCAGGCCCAATCCGGCCCTCCGGCCTTTCCGTGCGTAGTCAAACCCAATGCTGGAGGCTCCAGCGTTGGAGTGTCCATCGTCCAGAATCGCCAGGAACTGGACCAGTCCCTGAAGGACCCGGCCCTGGCTGGGCGTGATCTCATTTTCGAGGAGTATGTTCCCGGACGGGAAGTAACCTGTGCCGTTCTCGGGGGCGAGGCCCTGCCGCTGATCCTGATCAAACCCAGAAGCGGGCGGTTCTTTGACTACCGGGAAAAGTACGATCCGGCCGGGGCCGAGGAGATCTGTCCGGCACCCATAGAGGACGGCCTGACCAGGGAGATACAGATGCTGTCCCTGAAGGCCCACGCCTGCTTGGGTCTAGCCGACTACAGCCGGGCTGACTTCATTGTCGATGACGATGACCGGCCCCATCTGCTGGAGGTCAATACTCTTCCGGGGATGACCAGGACGAGTCTTCTGCCCCGGGCAGCAAAGGCCGTTGGTCTCGATTTTTCTTCCCTGCTGGCCCGGCTTCTGGAAATGGGCATGACCAAATTTGGGCATGGCCCGGTCTGAGGGGCGAGCCGGATGGGCCGGAGCCGTGTTCCTGGCTCTGTATTCAACCCTCTGGAGGGTGGCCGCTCCGGTGTTGCCCCTGCTCCTGCCGAGGCTGCGCCCCGGCTGGACCCATCGGCTGGGATGGTGTTTCCGGCCGGGGCCTGCGGATATATGGATTCAGGCCGCTTCGGGAGGAGAGGCCTATCTGGCCTTGGAGATCCTTGAGGCCTTCATGCCCGGGACCGAATTCCGGGTTCTTCTGACAACCTGTACGGCCCAGGGCGAGGAGATTCTGGTTCGGGGCCTCGAAGGCAAATCTTGGGAGGGACGGGTACAGATCCGGTTTTTTCCTTTCGATGTCCCTGGCATTTCCCTGGGGTTGATTCGGGGTGCGGGCATTGATCTGATGATACTTCTGGAGACCGAGATTTGGCCGGGTCTTCTGGAGGCCTGCCGCCGGGCCGGGGTTCAGATCTGGGTTGTCAACGGCCGGATGACCGAGAAGAGCCGGAGGGGATACGTCCGGCTCGGAGGGCTTCTTGCCGGTCGAGGGCCTTCCAGGGTTTTGGCCGTATCCGAGGCCGACGGGGCCAGATTCCAGTCGGTCTTTCCCGATGCCTTGGTCGAGCGGATGTCCAACATCAAGTTCGACCGGGCAGCGGTTCCACTCGTCCCGGACCGTGATGGTCCGTCATGGACGGCTGAAGGGAACGGGTTGTTCGTTTTTGGATCGCTCCGTCGGGAGGAGGAGCACCTCATCCTGCCGGTTTTTCCCGAGCTGGCCCGACGGCATCCGCAGGTGATCCCGGCGATCTTTCCCAGGCATATGGAGCGGGTCGAGTCCTGGGAGAAGGCCCTGATAGCGGCCGACCTTCCGGTCTGCCGCCTGTCAAGAATGGAAGCCCCATGTCCACCGGGCACGATCCTGCTGGGAGATGTGTTCGGGCGCCTCGGCCAGGCCTACACACGGGCTTCCTGGGCCTTTGTCGGCGGCAGTCTCGCACCGTGCGGCGGGCAGAATTTTCTCGAGCCACTGGCCTGCGGGGTCCGGCCGGTCATCGGCCCCCATTGGAAAAATTTTGCCTGGGTAGGACAGGAGATCATCGACCTCGGTCTGGTGTTGCAAATCGGATCAGCGGCGGACTTGGTCCGAGTTCCGGACTTGAATCCCGAAGCTCGGGAGCTGATCCTTAAACGTGCTGGTGACTTCATGGCCGCCCGACGGGGCGGAGCGGCTCAGGCGGCCCGTGAGATTTTGGGTTTTTTTGACAGAATTGCTGGAGGCCGAGACACCATTTCCGGGCCAAAGACTCTCTGACACGGGCCTTGACGGCCCAGGTTCCAACCATGCCAGTTTTTCACGGATTCATTCCGGCCCGGTTCGCCTCCACCAGATTTCCGGGCAAACCTCTGGCCATGATTCATGGCCGGCCTATGTTCGCTCATGTCTATGATCGGGCTCTGGCCAGCGGGGTGCTCCATGCGGTTCATCTCTGCACCGACGACGAGCGTATCTGGGCCAAGGCCTTGGAATTGGATATCCCTGTGGTCATGACCGGCGCGGACCACGCCTCAGGCACGGATCGGATCCTGGAGGCGGCGGATCGCGTTGGGATTCCGGACTCGGCTGTGGTGATCAACATTCAGGGCGACGAGCCGGCTATTCCTCCGGCTATGATCAGGGAAGTGGCGGAGCTCTTTTGTTCCGAAGAGGTCCGGGTCGGAACCCTGGCCCGGGCGGTCGGCCGGGAAGAGGCCTCGGATCCTGACGTAGTCAAGGTTGTTTTGTCCGCCGACGGTCGGGCTTTGTATTTTTCCAGGTCCATGATACCATTTTTCCGTTCCGGTGAAGACGAACGGTTTTTGGCCCATGTCGGACTGTACGCATTCCGTATGGAGGCTCTGAGAACCTTCGGCGTCCTTGGCCGTGGACTGCTGGAGCGGATTGAATGCCTGGAGCAGCTCCGGTTGCTGGAGGCCGGGATTCCGATTCACGTTGCCCTGACCGAACATCGCTCTAGAGGCGTGGACAAGCCTTCGGATATTGATTTCATAACCTGTACCCTTGGGGAGGAGCTTTGATGCGCGTATTGTTGGTCCTTGAAGACGGTACCCGGTTCGAGGGCACTTCCTTCACCGGCTCCGGAGAGGCCGGAGGCGAGGTCATCTTTAATACCGGCATGGCCGGATACCAGGAGATTCTGACCGACCCCTCCTATCGGGGACAGATGGTCTGCATGACCTACCCGCTTATCGGCAACTATGGGGTCAACCTCGAGGACGTCGAGTCGTCCCGAGTGCAGGCCGCGGCCTTCATCGTCAAGGAGTGCTGTCGGGTCCCCTCCAATTGGCGGGCCACCGAGAGCCTCCCGGATTACCTGACGAAGAGTGGGGTGATGGGTATCGAGGGCGTGGACACCAGGGCCTTGACCCGGCATCTGCGGATTCATGGGGCCATGCGTGGGATGATGTCCACCGAGGACCTGGATCAAACATCTCTGGCCGAAAGGGCCCGGGCCCTGCCTCCCATGGAGGGTGCCAATCTCGTGGACGAGGTGGCGCCGTCCAAACCCTATGTCTGGGAGAATGGTCGACCTGTTCCGGTGGACCTTCCGGGAGGTGCCCATGCGTGGAAAACCGACCGGCCCCGAGTCGCTGTCTTCGATTTTGGAATCAAATGGAATATTCTTCGTCTGCTGGACGAGCAGGGCCTCGAACTTCTGGTCGTGCCTCCGGGTTGGACCGCAGACCAGGTTCGGGCCAGCGGAGCTCAGGCCGTGTTTTTGTCCAATGGACCTGGGGACCCGGCGGCGTTGAGCAGGGCCGTCAAGACGACGTCCGAGCTGATTCGCGACCTTCCGGTGGGCGGCATCTGTCTGGGGCACCAGATCATCGGCCTGGCCCTGGGTGGGAGGAGCTATAAGCTCAAGTTCGGCCATCACGGGGTCAACCATCCGGTCAAGGATCTGGCCACTGGTCGGATCGAGATTTCGTCCCAGAATCACGGGTTCTGCGTCGACATCTCCGACCTGGATTTCGTCGAACAGACCCATACCAACTTGAATGACGACACCCTGGAGGGTTTTCGGCACAAGAGCCTGCCGGTCATGGGTGTCCAGTACCATCCGGAATCGGCCCCCGGCCCCAGGGACAGCCGGTATTTTTTCCGACGGTTCAGGGAGATGGTCGAGCAGTCCAGTTAGCCGCAACTCGCGAGGAGGTCGCCCATGGCCATGGATTTCGTCCAGAGCAAGAAAAAATTGTCAGGCGTGAATAGCCTGCTCAAGCAGGGAAAACTTCTGGCAGCGGTGACAGGATTGCAGGAGGGCCTGGAATTTTTTCTGCGGACCAGTCTCCTCAAGCACGAGAAAGAGGAACTGTGCGAGCAGATCGAGTGGGCCGTGTACCAGCTTGGCAGCGACCGGGGCTTCAAGCAGGTCTATCCCCTGAAGATCGCCTATTCTCAGGGCGAAGAGCGAGCCCTGCTGGAGACGGTGCGAGAGATTCTCCGCCTCCTGGACGAGGAGGCGACAAAGGAGGCCCAGGGCCAAGCCGAACTGATGGCCCTTAGAATTCAGGAACGGCTGGACCAGGGCCAGGAATTCCTGGACGGGGGCAAGATCGACGAGGCCCGGGCCTGGTTCGACAAGCTTTGTCGGGAATTCGACCACAACCCGGACCTCAAGGCCGATGTGGGAGATCGTTTCCTCAAGGCCGGGCTGCATGACGACGCCATTCGCTATCTGAAATCCGCCTTCAAGGACGATCCAAAGTCGGCCCATGTCTTCAACAAGTTGGCCATCGCTTTGCGCAAGGCCGGGCGCTTCGACGAGGCCGAGCGTTTCTTCCAGTTGGCTCTGAAGACTTCGCTGCGGGACGAGTTTCTCTACTTTAACCTCGGTCGGGTCTATCTCGACTGGAAGCGGTGGGAACAGGCCAAAGAAGCCGCCGATCAGGCCCTGGCCCTTAATCCGGGTTTCGACGAGGCGGCCAAGATGAAGGCCTACGCCGAACGGATGATGAACGGCTGAGACCGGGAGAGATCATTATGAGCATCTGGTACAGCCATGTCCGAACGGAGATTCGGCTCGATCGTCTGCGGAGCAACTATCGTTTTCTGGCCTTCCGGGCCGGTCAAATTATGCCGGTGATCAAGGCCGACGCCTATGGCCACGGCCTGGGTCCGGCGGCCGCGGTGCTGGCCCAGGCCGGGGCGGAGATGCTTGCCGTGGGCACGGTCCACGAGTCTGTAGCCCTGCGCCTGACACCCTTTGAAGGCCGGATTCTGGCCCTTTTGGGAATCTTGGATCCCGAAGAGATCGACGCCCTCTGGGAATACAGGATCACACCCATGGTTCACGACCGAAGGACCCTGGGTCTTCTCGGCGAGGCCTGTAAAAGTAGGGGGCGCGAACTGGAAGTGGCTCTGAAGTTCGATACGGGAATGTCCCGGCTCGGGTTCGGAGTCGGGGATATGGTTGAGCTGCTTGGTTTGCTGCGTGATTACCCGGGGATCCGTCCGGTCATGGTCTGTTCCCATCTGGCCGTGGCCGACGAGGCTCAGGGCCGCGATTACGTCCTGGCCCAGGGTCGGGAGTTCGCGTCGGCCTGCGAGGCTTTGAGGGCCGGGGGATGCCGGTTTCTGGTCTCTCTGGCGAATTCCGCGGCCACCTTGGCCTATCCGGAGCTTTGGTTCGACGTCTGCCGGCCGGGCATTGCCTTGTACGGAGCCAATCCACTGGCCGATACAGCCGAGCGGGAACTGGGCTCGGAACTCAAACCGGCCATGGAGGTTCGGGCCCCGATCCTCTCGGTCCACGACCTGCCCCGGGGGCGGAGCATCCATTACGGTCTGACATTCACCGCTCCCCGGGACATGCGTGTGGCCATTGTCGGCATCGGGTATGCCGACAATTATCCGAGGGTGTTGTCCAATACCGGGGCCATGGTCGTTCATGGGGTCCGGGCCCCGGTGGTCGGCCGGGTTTGCATGCAGATGACGGCCGTGGACGTGACCGGACTGCTCCAGGCGGTTCCCGGCGACTGGGCCTGGGTGCTCGGAGGACCCGGGCCGGAACCGATCACTCCGGAAGAGCTTGCCGGGTGGTGGGGAACCATCACCTATGAGGTTTTCTGCCTGCTCGGACAGAATCGAAGAATCTACACCGACGGGGAGCACTGAGGTTTCGTGACGATCGAAGGGAGCTGGCACGAGTTGATCCTGGCCCTGGGGACCTGGGACTTCTGGGAGCCCGTGGTCAAAGGTTGCCTGGCCATGGTCGTGGCCCTGGTCTCCTATCTGCTCGGCGATCGGCTCTTGGGACGACTGGTGGCCGCGGCGGCCGGCCGATCTCGGAACAAATGGGACGATGCCCTGCTCAACAACGGGGTGGTCCGGGCCTTGGTCCTGGCCATCCCGGCGGTGGTTCTCTATCAGCTTCTGGATTTTTTCGGCGGTTTCAGGCCGGTGGCGGAGAAGATACTGAACATCGGCCTCTTGGGTCTGTTCATCCTCATTGTCGATAGGGGCCTTTCGGCCTTCCTGGACATCTACGACAGCTCGGACCTTTCCACCAGGCGTCCCCTGAAGGGCTATGTTCAGCTCGTGAAGATGTTCATCTACATCGTGGGCACGGTCATGGGCCTGTCCCTGATTCTGGACAAGAGTCCCTGGGGGCTTCTGAGCGGTATCGGGGCACTGACGGCGGTCATTCTCCTCATCTTCAAGGACACGGTCCTGTCCTTTGTGGCCAGCATGCAGATCGCGAGCTACGATCTGTTTCGCAAGGGGGACTGGATCGAGATGCCCAATTTCGGGGCCGACGGGGATGTGGTGGATATTTCCCTGCACACGGTCCGGGTCCAGAATTGGGACAAGACCTTGGTCTCCATCCCCACCCATCAGTTTTTGGAAAATTCCTTCAAGAACTGGCGAGGGATGACTATGGCCGGGGGGCGGCGTATCAAACGATCGGTCCTTGTAGACCAGGCGAGCATCCGCATCTGTTCCGACGAGGAACTCGAGGCCCTGTCCAGTGTTGATTTTCTGGCTGAGTATATCAGATTCAAGCGTCGGGAGATACAGGAACACAATGTCCGGTTCGCCAATCTTGAGGGCTCTTCACCGGTCAATGGCCGGGCACTGACCAATATAGGCCTCTTCCGGACCTACGTGGCAGCCTATCTTCGCCACAATCCCCGGCTGCGCCAGGATCTGACGCTGATGGTCCGTCAGCTTCAACCCACGGCCGAAGGGGGACTGCCCCTGGAGATCTACTGCTTCACCAACGTCACGGCCTGGACGGAGTACGAAGGAATCCAGTCCGACATCTTCGACCATGTTCTGGCGGCCATGCCCTATTTCGGGCTGAAGGTCTTCCAGCGAGAGGCCAGCCGAGACAAGAGGGCCGACTGCCTGGCCCTGGTCGGCCGGAACTGCGGTGAGGGTCCTGTACGGAAATAAACGAATAAAAAAAGCCCTTGCCGGAGCAAGGGCTTGATTATCATTGGTGCCGAGGGGGGGACTCGAACCCCCACGGGCATGGCCCACTACCCCCTCAAGATAGCGTGTCTACCAGTTCCACCACCTCGGCACGGGTCTCTCCCATCGGATCATTCCGTCTTGGACTCGTCCGGAGTTTCGCCGGTCTGGACGGTTTCACCTTGGGAAGGGGCGCTTTCTACCTGCTCGGAACCTGGTTGTCCAGCATTTTTTCCATCGACGGGTTCGGCCTGGATGTCGGCGGGAGTCTCGGCCGGGGGAACAGGAACCTGGTCGACCGAGGGCAGGATCGGTGCAGCAGGGGCCAGGGGAGCCGGGGCGTCCAGAACGATGGACTCCTGCTGGGCTACATGGCGCTGGGTGCTCAGATAGGTGAAGGACAGCGAGGTCAGAAAGAACAGGGCGGCTGCTCCGGCCGTGAGTTTGGCCAGGATGCCTCCGGCCCCGCTGCTGCCGAACAGGGAGCTGCTGCCGCCCCCGAAGATGACGCCCATGCCCTCCTTGCCCGATTGGAG
The DNA here is from genome assembly GCA_009929795.1 of Deltaproteobacteria bacterium. Lineage (NCBI taxonomy): Bacteria > Pseudomonadati > Myxococcota > Myxococcia > Deltaproteobacteria bacterium. Next base: position 33,186 of record RZZR01000011.1, read on the forward strand.
CAGGACAAGGATGACCAAAGCGATGCAGGCGATGATGTGAATGGTGACGACAAGGGCGTTCAACGTTGTTCCTCCGAGCGAGAGTACCGGTTTGTGTGTTTGGAGATCAGGCCAGGACGATGTCAGTCAGACTTCCGGCCTCCAAACCTGCGCCCCCTACCAGTACACCGTCGACGTTGTCAAGATTGACTATTTCGCTACAGTTCCCGGGCTTGACACTGCCGCCGTAGAGAATGCGGATGTCCGCGCCGACCTCGGGGAAGAGCTCCAGGATGGTCCTGCGGACAAAGGCGTGGGCTGTGATGATGTCCGCAGGCTGGGCGACTTCACCGGTTCCGATGGCCCAGACGGGTTCGTAGGCGATGGTCAGGGATTCGGCTTTGATGCTGGTCGGGATATCGGCCGTGCCGACCCGAAGCTGGCCGAGAAGGATCTCCTCGACCTTGCCGGTCCGTCTTTCCTCGATGGTTTCGCCGACGCAGAGGATGATTTTCAGGCCGGCCCGGAGGCCGAAGGTGGTCTTGCGACCGACCATCTCGTCGGTTTCGCCGAGTATGTGCCTCCGTTCGGAGTGCCCGGTCAGGGCAAAGGAGCAGCCGAGATCCAGGAGCTGGTCCGGGCAGATCTCCCCGGTGAAAGCCCCCTGGGCCGAGGGGTAGAAATTCTGGGCTCCGACCGAGAAGCCCGGCGCACCGGCCAGGGCATCTACGACGGTGGAAATGGCCGTAAAGGGAGGAATGACCAGAACCTCACGTTTTTCGGGAATCCTTCCACTAAGGGCTTTAGCCAAGGCTGCGGCGGTCTCGGAGGCCTCTGTCCGGGTCTTATACATCTTCCAGTTGGCGGCCATGAGCTTTTTCATCATCAATCACACTCCTCCAGGGCTGTGAAGGCAGGCAGTTCCCGGCCTTCGAGAAATTCCATGAACGATCCTCCTCCGGTGGACAGGAAGGAGATCTTGTCGGCGATGTTCAGGTCGTTGACAATGACCCCGGTTTCTCCTCCGCCCAGAATGGTCAGGGCATCAAGGGCGGCCAGTTCGGAGGCCAGGTTGTAGGATCCCATGGCAAAGACCCGGTTCTCGAAGGCGCCCATGGGGCCATTCCAGACGACGGTTTTGGCGTCCTTCAGGGCCTCGGAGAACAGAACGTGGGTGGCCGGGCCTGTGTCCAGAATCATCTCTCCGGGGGGCACGTCCTGGTACGGCCGGACGCCCGAGGCCAGTTCGCCCTTGAGGTCGGTGCCCATGATGAAGTCCACGGGCAGGTACAGACTGACTCCGCGTTTCCGGGCCTCGGCCATGATCTTCAGCGCCTCTTCCATAAGGTCGTTTTCCACCAGGGAACTTCCGATCTCAAAGCCCTGGGCCTTGAGAAAGGTGTTGGCCATGGCCCCGCCGATGAGCAGGCGATCGACCTTGCCCAGCAGGGATTTGAGAACCGCAAGCTTTGACGAGACCTTGGCCCCACCGGAAATGGCCACAAAGGGTCGGGCCGGATCCTTCAGGGCCTCGCCCAGGTATTGCCATTCCTTTTGCAGGAGAAACCCGCCACAACAGATAGGAACGTGCCGAGTCACGCCGACCACCGAGGCGTGAGCCCTGTGGGAGACGCCAAAGGCGTCGTTGACGTAGACTTGGGCGCCTTTGGCCAGGGCCTTGGAGAACTCGTCGTCGTTGGCGGTCTCTCCGGGATGGAAGCGAAGATTCTCGAGCATGAGAATCTGCCCGGGCGCAAGACCCGCCACCAGGGTTTCGACCGCTGGGCCGATGCAGTCGGGAGCCAGCGGCACGTTCATGTTCAGCAACTCTCCGAGCCGCTTGGCCACCGGGGCCAGGGATAGTTCGGGCACGTTCTTGCCCTTGGGTTTGCCAAGATGGGAGCATGCGACGATCGCGGCTCCGTTCTGCAGGGCGTAATGAAGGGTCGGCAGGCTTTGAACGATGCGGTTGTCGTCGACGATGCGTCCGTCCTTGACGGGAACATTGTAGTCCACGCGGACGAGTACTACCTTGTCCTTCACGTCTATCTGATCGAGAAAGCGCATGATGCCTCCTGGTTTGGAATGGTCCGGCCGGGGATGGCTCGAAAACCATTCTTGCTTAGGCCAGAACCGACCGTTTTACAATGGGTAGGGCCCAGAACGACCGGCGGGAACGGTCAAGCCGATGGTTGATTCTTTGCGGGATATTCTTCATCATCCCTCTCTTGTTCGGGCGGGGACCGGTTTCCCGTTTCAGGCCTCATCCGGGGCGACGGCTCGACATCTCCAAGGAGAACGCATCGATGCGACGCGGTATGCTTTCGGCTTTGTTTTTTTGCGCAGTCATCCTGCACAATGCCCTTGCCTGGGCCGCTTCGGAAGATAAGGCCCCGCCTCCGGCCCCGGTGGTCGTCGAGGCGGTCGAGGTTATGGATTTGGCACCGGAGGCCGATTTCGTGGGCACTCTCCACTTTGTCCGGAATTCCGCCATGGCCGCCGAGGTGGCCGGCAAGGTCCGCGAGGTCGGCGTGGAGGTCGGAGACCGGGTTCGCAGGGGCCAAGTGCTGGCCCGGCTGAACACGGACCTTCTGGACAAGGCAATCCTGGCGTTGGAAATGGAGGTCGAGGAGGTCGACACTCGTCTGGAATTGGCCAGAAAGCTGTACGAACGCCACCAGGAACTTTTCGAGAGTGGAAACGTGGCCGAACATACTTTCGACGACTCTAGGCTGGCCACGGCCGGCCTGGAGAGCAGACTTGCCTCCAGGCGAGCCGAACTTGCGGGCAGAATGTTGGAACGCGAGAAACGGACCATTCAAGCCGATTTCGATGGGGTGGTGCTCGAGAAGGGTGTCGAGGTCGGAGAGTGGCTCCCCGTCGGGGGCCTCGTGGTTCGGGTGGCCGACAATGAAGTTCTGGAGGTCGAGGTGCCCCTGCCTCAGAGATATTTGCCCTATTTGAGCATTGGAGCCGCAGTTCAGGTCACGGTCAGTGGAAATATCCTGCAGGGCCGTATCAGGACCATCATTCCCCAGGCCGACGCCACCTCCAGGACGGTTCCGATTCGAATACGTCTCCAGGAGGACAATGGGTTGGCCGCCGGAACCGAGGCCCTGGTCACCC
>RZZR01000012.1 GCA_009929795.1 Deltaproteobacteria bacterium
TCCATGAGTTCATAGATGATGTCGCCGTCGGGGCGGGTGTCGCCCAGCGGCCTGGGGCCCTGGTAGCGCCACTGCATCCAGCGGCCGGAGTTGATGATGGATCCTTCCTTCTCAATGGATACCGCGCAGGGGAGCATGAAGACCTCGGTCTTGATCTTTGTGGGATCCATGTCCGGGCCTTTCCAGAAGCTGGCGGTCTCGTTGTCGAAGATGTTGACGTTGACCATCCAGTCGAGCTTGGTCATGGCCTCGCGGGTCTTAGTGGAGTTGGCCCCGCCGCAGGCCGGGTTCTGCCCCCAGGCGAAAAAGCCCTTGAACTGACCCTTGAGCATCTCATCGAAGAGAACCAGCCAGCTGTAGTCACGGGCTGATCCGGATTCGAGCTTGGGCAGATAGTTGTACGAGGTGGCCGGGTCGACATCCATCCACATGGATTTGAGCAGGCTGGCCATGTACTTGGGTTTGTTCTGCCACCAGTTGGCGGACATGGGATCAGTGGAAGACGGCGTGTTCTTGGCGTTGTAGTCGGTCAGGGAAGCCAGACTGGAGGTCGGCGTTCCCAGGTATCCCGGCAGGATGTGGTAAAGCAGAGCATGGTCAGTGGAGCCCTGGACGTTGGACTCGCCGCGCAGGGCGTTGACTCCGCCGCCGGCCACGCCGATGTTGCCCAAGAGAAGCTGGATAATGGCCATGGTCCGGATATTCTGGACGCCCACGGTGTGCTGGGTCCAGCCCATGGCGTACATGATGGTCCCGGACTTGTCCGGGGCCCCGGTGGAGGCGTAGGCCTCGTAGACCTTGATCAGATCGGCCTCGGGGGTCCCGGAGACGTTGGAGACGTCCTTCATGTTGTAGCGGTCGAAATGCTTTTTCAGAAGCTGGAAGACGCAACGGGGATTTTGCAGGGTGTTGTCCCGCTTGGGCACACCGTTGGAATCCTTTTCAAAGGCCCAAGTGGACTTGTCATAGTTCCTGGTCTTGGGATCGAAGCCGGAAAAGAGACCGTCCTTGAACCCGTACTTCTCGTTCACGATGAAGGAGGCGTTGGTGTAGTTGATCAGGTAGTCCTGAAAGAACTTTTTCTTTTCAAGGATGTACTTGATCATGCCGCCCAGAACGGCGATGTCGGCCCCGGACCGGATAGGGGCGTAGATGTCGGCCTTGGTCGAGGTTCTCGTGAACCTGGGGTCGACGTGAATGACCGTGGCCCCGTTGTCCTTGGCCTTCATGACCCATTTGAAGGAGATGGGATGGTTTTCGGCAGCGTTGCTGCCCATGATCAAAATGCAATCACTGTTCTTGAGGTCGATCCAGTGATTGGTCATCGCACCGCGCCCGAACGACTCTGCCAGAGCCGCAACAGTGGCGCTGTGTCAGATACGCGCCTGGTGCTCCACGAACACCAGGCCAAGCGATCTGAGGAAGGTCTGGTAGGCCCAGCACTCCTCGTTGTCCATGGCCGCCGAACCGACCGAGGCCATGCCCATGGTCCGGTTGACGGTCTGCCCCTTGTCATTCTTCTCCAGAAACGAGGCGTCCCGGGTGTCCTTGATCAGATGGGCGATGCGGTCCAGGGCCCAGTCCCAGGATTTGACTTCCCATTCCTTGGCATAGGGAGCCCGGTAGAGGACGTTGGTGATGCGGTCCTTGTTCTCGGCCAATTGCCAGAGAGATGCACCCTTGGCGCACAGGGACCCTTCGTTGATGGGATGGTCGGGGTCGCCCTCGACGTTGATGGCCCGGCCGGCGTTGTCCTTGGACGTGTGGACAACGAGTCCACATCCGACGGCACAGTAGCAGCAGACCGAAGTGGTCTGCTTGGCCCAGCGCAACTTCAAGAGTTGGGCCTGGGCCACGGTGGGCTTGACCAGATCGATGCCCAGGCCGCCGAAGGCTGCGACAGCCGCGGTGGCACCGGTCAGTTTGAGAAATTTTCTTCGACAGATTTCCATGCATTCCTCCTGAACGGAAAGGTTGCTCAGCGTCCCCGAATTTCCCGCCCCAGCCGGACAAGCCGGTCGTACCCGGCCAGAAAGGTGGGGGGGATTTCGGGAAACCATAGCCGGTCGTGAAGCCGGTCCTGCCTTGGGCAGGGCCGTAACTTCATGCGGGCGGCCCCGGTCAGGACCGATCCCGTCAAGGCCGCACCAAGGCCGAAAAATGGCAGTGGCGCGGGTTGGAGTGTAGATTTGATGGTCATAGAACCTCCCATTTCAAAAGACGATCACTTCGATATCTTTTGATATGATCACTCAATAGGACTGGGGGGATATACGGACAACAAAGAGACTATTGCTTTTGATCTGGCACCAAAGCGCAGAGGGCCTTGGCAAAGAGGGGGAAGAGGTCCTGTTCACGATGGTTGTGACGGAACTCGATTTCCTTGAGATAGAGGGGAAAGCGGTGCGGCGTGATGCCGTTGTAGCTCATGAGGAGTTGGCGGGCTTCAAGCCAGAAGGGGGAAGGGAAGGCGTCCAAATGTATGGGGCGAGGATTGGCCCTGATGGAAAAGTACGGCAGAGTGTCGTTGCCGAAAAAGAGGAGACCGTTGTAGTGCTGGTAGCGGTCGGTGTAGACCAGATGGCCCATGCGTTTGATGCTCAGGCTGAAGTTCAAGTTGAAATGGAAGATTGTTTCGGCGTCCAGGTTAGGGAGATAGTCGAGAAAAACGAAGGAACTGCGGTCCAGAAGGCCGAAGACGGGGATGAAATGGGGATCGCGGTCCGTCCGGTCCATTTTCAATTTCGTTCCGGTCAGGCCGATCTTGGGGGCCAGTTCGGGCGAGAGCAGGATGTCGGCGTCCAGGGACTGGGCCAGAATCGAGAAGCGCAGGATGGTCAGAGCCTTGTAGACGGTGTTGTAGACCAGATCCATTTCCCGGGCCACGGCGTTGGCGGTGGGCAATCGCACGTAAAGTCGCAACAGGCGGACCCAATTTAGGGGGCTGATACTGCAGAGGTTGAGCCAGCGTCGGGAAAAGGCGTGGAAGGTGTAGCGGCAGCGGCCGCAACGCATGCGTCCCTCTGACAGTCGGTAGACGTTTTTATGGCCGCATCGGGGGCAGAATGGTCCGCCATCGGGCCAGCAGAAGCCTTCCATCCATTGTTTGGCCTCATTCTCGTTCTCGAAAACGGCCTGGGGAACCGATTCGTCCGTTTCGGGGTGTCCGGCGATCAGTCCGGTCTGGCTGGCCTGCTTGAGAATTCGCCGGGCCTTGGCCAGATCGTTGGGGAAATTGATATTGAAGAAGGCGATGCCATCGGGGCCGTCGGGATTGTAGGGAACGTGGCAGCGGGTCTTGGGTGGAAAGATTGACCACAGGCTGCGCCGGCCCTGGGCCAGGGCCTTACGAATGAGTGGCAAGGCCTCGGGTTCGTACACGGACACCAAGGACTCGACGTATCCGGTGCCCGGCTGGAGAAATGTGGTCATCAGGGTGCCCGGGGGACGCTTGACCCATGCCTCGATCAGGCGCTGAAGGGTGTTGCTATCCATGAAGGGCAGATCGCAGGATGTTACCAGACAGGGGCGGCCCGTCCGGTCCAGAATGCTGGCCACGCCCCCGGCCGGGCCGAGACCGGGGACGGCGTCAGGAATCCAGGGAACGTCCAAGCCGTGGGACGTCGCGTCCCGGCCGACAACCCAGACTTCATCGACTAGGCCTTCCAGCCTCCGGACACTGGCCACGAGCTGGTCGTCAACACCGAGACGAATCCGGGCCTTGTCACGGCCCAGCCGTGAGCTGCGGCCTCCGGCCAGTACAGCTCCGATCAGGGCAGGCGGTTCCGAATGCGGGTCTGGCATGGTGTACGGACTCCTGCGGGCTTTCAGAAGCCCCAGGCCGAAAGGGTTGGACGCTGAAACCCGTTTTCGCGAGCCAGGATGTCCAAGGCCAGGGATTCAAGGTCGTCCAGAACCGGAACCGAGACCTTGTCGAAATTCCGGAAGTCGGCGGTCTTAATGTACCTCATGCATGACCGGCAGACTTCGACCCTGAAGCCCGGTACTTCCTTGGCCTCGAAGTATTCGAGGCGGGCCGTGTTCTCCTCCCGACAGAAGGGGCATTGGAGACGTTTGGCCCGGTAGTCGGTCAGACAGAAGGAGCAGGTCAGAAACCGGTGCCCTTCGATTTGCCTGAGCGATCCTATCAGGGGTGGTGAACCGCAAATGGGGCAATGGCCGTGCTGCCAGGTTTTCAAGGAGTCGTAGTGGAGGGCGATTTTGGCGGCGAAGGCCATGAGCCCCGGGGTGAGGGCCGACTGGACCAGGAAGTTCAGAAGCCTCGGGGCCTGGGGCGTACGCTCACCGTATGAGGCCAACCAGGAGTCGTCAGCCTGAACGAATTTGATGAAGGCTTCGTCAATGACAATTTCACCGGAATTCAGCATTTCGTTCAGGGTCGATGCGGATGTTGCCAGTTCTCCTTCCCGCTCCTTGAGCATGCCCAGCAATTCCCGAAACAGGGCCTCGGATCCTTTCGGATCGAAGCCGAAGGCTTCTCGAGGGCAGAGGGGGACACCTTGAAGGTTTCGCTCGGGAGATTCGATCGTTTTCGGATCGGGGTCACCAGGGGCGATGGTCTCCAGGGCCTTCATCTGTCTTGAAACTGTCTCAGTGACGAGGGTCAGGAGCTGAGCCGGAAGAAGATCCCCTGAGGACAGGGCCTTGATCTTTTTTTGCCACAGGCGGCGAAGGTGTTCGTAGTCGATGGTCATGTTGACTCCTTGTAAGTGGTATGTAGGGCAAATCACGGGAAGGAGCAGGTGAGCATATATTACTCATGGTATGGCACAAAATCTGACTCAATCATTCGATGGACCGAAAAAAAATGAGTTGAGCACCTATTTCCAGTTGATTATTGACTTTGCCCAGAAAAGGAAAGAGGGTGAAACATCATGAAGTTCACGGTCCTTCAGCTGGCCCGGCTGGCCGGATTTCTCTGTCTTCTGGGGCTTGTTTTGTCTGTTCTGGCCTGCAACGGCCCGAGCCCTTCGCACCGAGACGATCATTCCTCTCCGGGGGTATCTCCGACGGAGATCCTGCTCGGTTCTTCTCTGCCCCTGACGGGCCATGCCCGGTATCTTGGTATCCAGACCCTTCGGGGTGCCATGACCTACATCGACGAGGTCAATAACAAGGGTGGAGTCCATGGGCGAAAGATTCGGGTTGTGGCCTACGACGACCGGTACGACCCGCCCATGTGCCTGGCCAACACCCAACGTCTGATCATCGAAGAACAGGTTTTCGCCCTGTTCTGCTATGTGGGGACTCCGACCACCGTCAAGATCATCCCCATGGTCGAGGACGCCAGAATTCCCCTTCTGGGCATGTTCACCGGAGCCAACGCACTTCGAGAGCCCTTCAACCGCTATATCATCAATGTCCGAGCCTCGTACTACCAGGAAACCAGAGCAGCGGTCCGGCACCTGGTCAAGGATCTGGGTATTGAAAATATTGCAGTCTTCTACCAGTACGACGCCTACGGATTTGACGGTCTGACCGGCACTGAGCTGGCCCTGAAGGAGTTCGGGCTGGCTCCGGTGGCCAGGGGGACCTACGTCCGGGGAACCATGGACGTGTCCGACGGCCTGCAGAAGATCATGCATTCCGGGGCCGAGGCTGTGGTCATGATCGGGACATACGACCCGTGCGCCAAGTTCATCCAGGAGGCACTGACTCAGGGGTTTGATCCCATTTTCTACACGGTTTCCTTCGTGGGAGCCGACGAACTGGCTAGGCATTTCACCGAGGACGGGGACGAGGTCATCCTCATGTCCCAGGTGGTGCCCCCGCCCGAAGGGCCCGAAACTAGACAGCTTCTTGGGAGCGCGGCGGAATATGTTCAACTCATGGCCCGGGACTATCCCGACGACAAGCCCAACTTCGTGGGCCTCGAAGGATACATCAACGCTCGGGTTTTGGTTGAGGGTCTCAGGCGAGCCGGTCCGAACCTGACCCGGGAGGGGTTCATCCAGGCCATCGAGTCTATGGATCAGTACTCCCTGGGCGGTGACACGAGCATAAGCTTTAGCCCCAGGGATCATCAGGGGATGGAGAGGGTTTATTTCACCAGGTTGCGGGGAGGTCAGTTCGTACTGGTCAGCGAACAGGATTGGCAGGACATGGCCAACGAAATCGAGATCAAGCGGCACAATCATGAGAGATTTGATCACGGGATGGAGGCTGCGGCTCTCCACGATCAGCCTGAACAATAAGATCTTTTTCTCCACCCTCTTCGTTATTTTGGTCATCAGCGCGGCCATTGCCCTGCTGGCCAGGTGGATTCTTGTCTCCAGTCTGGAGTCCGAACTCCAGACCCGCGGTGTGGCCATCGCCCATAGCATCGCCGAGCGGGGCAGCGGGTTCATCCTGGAAAACAACAAGCCCATGCTCCTGAGCCTCATCTACGACGAGGCCACCCTCAGGGAGCGCCGCCAGCTCATCAACTACATCTTCATCACCGATCGGGAAGACAACATCCTGTCTCATACCCTGACCAAGCCGTTCCCGAAGACTGTCCCAGAGGCCAATCCGCTCCGAGACGGGGCGGCCAGCAGCATGGCCCTTCTGGACGTGGACGGGCGGCCGACCTATGACATCGCCGTACCTATCCGCGAGGGTATCTATCGGATTGGATCGGTCCACGTCGGTCTGAGCAAGGTCCACATGGACCAGTTGGTGGCCACCCTGAGGACGACCTTCCTGGGCTTCATCTCGGCCGTTGTCGTCATCATCTTCATCATCAGCCTCAAGCTGGCCAAGTCCATCACCCGCCCCCTGACCCAACTGACCAAGATTTCCGACGAGATCAGTCGGGGCAACTTCGACTTCAAGTTCGACTCGCTGAAGCACGGGGTGGACTGGGACGTGTCCAAATGTCCGGCCTATCGTGATACCAACGTGCCCTGTTGGCATGTGGACGATCAGATTCAGGCCCACGATCTGCCCCCTGAGGCGTTGCACAACTGCAAGGAGTGTTTGTTCTATTCCAAGCGCCAGGGTGACGAGGTCGTCCAACTGGCCGACTCGTTCATGAACATGGTCTGGAGCATCCGCCTCTACCGACGCCGTCTCCAGGAGTCCGAGGCCAAGTACAAATCCTTGTTTGACAGCGGGCCGGACCCCATCTTCGTCGTCGACGCGTTCAGCGGTGAGATTCTGGACGGCAACCCCCGGGTAGAGGAACTGTACCTCTACACCAAGGGCGAGTTTCTGGGGATGAACTTCGTCGACCTGGGCCCTGAGCACAACAAGGATTTCCTGTCACATTTCGAGGCCGGATACGATACGACGGGCTTCGCCTATTTTCCAAAGATGCTTCATTACAAGAAGGGTGGCCAGCCCTTTTTCGTCAACATGCATGCCTGCCCCATCAGCTACAAAGGCAGACAGGCCATCATCGTGGCCGCCACGGACATCACTGAGATGATAGAAAAAGACGCCCAGCTCATCCAGTCCAGCAAGATGAAGACCCTTGGTGAGATGTCGGCTGGCATCGCCCATGAATTGAATCAGCCCTTGAACGCCATCAAGATGGGAAGCGACTACCTTGCCATGGCCATTGAGCAGGATCTGGATTTGACTCCGGATCAGACCAGGGAGGTAGTTCGGGACATGAGCGTCCAGGTGGATCGGGCCACGGAAATCATCAACAACCTTCGGGCGTTCGGTCGGAAATCGAGCCTGATCACCGAGAGTTTGGACCTGAACAAACCGGTGCGAGGGGTCCTGTCCATCGTTCGACGACAGTTCAAGCTGGAGAACGTGGAGTTCGAACTCGACCTGGCCGAGGGCCTGCCCATGATCCGGGCTCAGGATAACCGCTTGCAGCAGGTATTTTTCAATATCGTGACCAACGCCCGGGATGCCATTCTGGAGCGCGGACAGCGGCTTGCCCAGCCCTATGACGGCCTGATCAGGGTGAAGACCTTCCTCCAGGCTGACGGTCGGGTCGGCGTCAGCTTCACGGACAACGGCATCGGCATATCCAAGGAAAACAGGGACAAGATCTTCGAGCCCTTTTTCACCACCAAGGAGGCCGGGCAGGGCATGGGCCTTGGACTGGCCATCTCCTACGGGATCATCAAGGACTACGGAGGGGAAATCCAGATCATGGGCAAGGAGGGCGAGGGCACTACGTTCACCATCTCGTTCCCGGCTCTCAAGACCCAGTCATGAACAGAATCCTGGTCATCGACGATGAACGGCCGACGCTGAAGATGTTTTCCCTTTTTCTGCGGGCCTACGGATTCGACATGCTGGCGGCCGAGAGCGGTCGGGAAGGGCTGGAGATCTTCGAGCGGGAAAAGCCCCCTCTGGTGCTGACGGACGTCAAGATGCCCGGAATGGACGGACTGGGCGTACTCAAGCGGATCAAGGAGATTTCTCCGGAGTCCGAGGTCATAGTGGTCACCGGACATGGGGACATTGATCTGGCTTTGAAGACCTTGCGTCTTGGGGCGGCGGATTTCATTGCCAAGCCTATCGATCGCACGAGTCTGGAGGCGGCACTGAGCAGGGCCCGAGAGCGATTGGATTTGGCCCGGGAGAAGCGGGAGGAGATTCAGGTTCAGGAGACGGATCACGCCCTGATCCTTAACTTCCGGGGCCATGTCAATGCGCCGTCGGAGCCTTTTCTCGCTCGGGCTATGACCAGGGCTTTGGAGGCGAACAAACCCCTTGTGCTTTTCAATTTCAATCCAAACATCTCGGTCAACGGCGTTGGCATGACCCTGCTGAGCGGGGCCATCGACCGGGCCGAACAGGCCGGAAAAACGGTTCGAATCGCCGGCCTTCCGGGACATTTCCGCCAGGTTTTCGAGGCCGTGGGCATAGCCTCCAGGGCCGAGATTCACGACAGCCTGGATGCGGCCATGGCCTTGCCCTGATTCGATTTTTTCTCTATATTCCTCCGAAATGGCCCCCCTTATGTCGGGCCTGCCCCCCCGAATACCCCCAAAGGATCGGCAAAGACCGAGAATCGTCCTTCCCGGGCAAAGGCGGCCAAGGACATGGATTCGTCCCGGATGATGGACATGGCTCCGGTGGTCGTGGCTGATCGGCTGACCACGGCGCGAAACCCTGCCCTGGCGGCCTTGGTGGCTAGAGAGGCGGTTATCCGGGCTGAAACGAACAGGACTAGTGAATCGGGAGTCCGGTGTTTCCGAAGGGCCCATGCCGCCAGACGATCCAGGCAATTGTGGCGGCCAATGTCTTCGACGGCATGGACCATGGCCCCTGTACCGGGATCAAAGAGCCCGGCCCGGTGAAAGCATCCGGTTCGGTCCCATTGTCCTCCGACGGTCATGAAGTTGCGCATGGCTGTCAGGACACGATCCGGGGCCATGGGTTTCAGCGCCCCGATGGACCTGGGCCGGGGGTCGGGACCAGGCCGAAAAAAGAACTCGGATCGGCCGTTTTCGTCATGAGTATCTATCCCGTCCGGGACTGGCATCTCTCCCGGAGTGCAGTATTCGATCAGAGCGTAGCCGCTGGCCAGGTCCTCAAGGTCGCAGGGAAAGGCCCAGAGCCTTTGTGGAGGCCTTTGAGGCCAGTGTACGGTAATCCGGACTTCCGGGGCTATCCAGTCCTCGAAGGTTTTCCAGCGGCCATCCTTGAACTGACGGCATAGACCTTTGTCCGGACCTGGCCCCTGGGAGGCGGTGCTGGTCATGGTCTATCCTCGTCAAGAGAACATGAGTCGCCGCAGCATGGGCCGGAAAGACTTGCGTAGGCCAGAAGAATCCTGGCCTCGCGCTGTTTCCGGATTTCGTCCGCGGGCCAGGCCGGAGCTTCGGCGGCCATGGCCAAGACAGTTCTCCAGGAGGGAAACTCCGAGGAGCCCTCCAGAATTTCCTTTTCGTCGGCGGTCCTTGTCAGAAAGAATTCTTTTGTGTCCGTGACCAGAGTCAGGGGAAAGGGGCCGTCGGGGCCCAGACGGGCCGCGGCCACGCTTTGACGGAGAAATGTGCCGGGCTTGCCGAAGCAGAAGAGTACGGCCATGAGGGGCTTGCCGTCAGGCTTGAAAGCGGCAATGTCGATGGTCTGTTCTGCGGTCTGGCCATCGACGATGACCCGGATTTGGGTTCTTGGCTTCAAGGACTCCTTGGGAAAGCCGCATTCCTCGGTCATGAGCCGGGCCAGGGCCTGACGGAGGTCCTCGAAGGTCGAGTTTCGAATTTCTTGGCCGGTCAGATAGTCGAGGATGGTGCCCTCAAGGCTAGTCTCGTGCATTGTACCCCTTACGACGACTGGCAGGTTTCGAGGACGTCGTCCGGGACCCGGGTCAGGGCCGCATTCTTTCCCGAAACAACCTGCCCCAGGTTTTCCAGGCCGAGGACTCGGGCCGGAACGGCGGTCAGCATAGGTACGAGCCGTTCCAGACCCAGAGGGTTTTCGAGATGGCTCTGGAGGAACACGGCCTCGGACCAGAGCCGAAGATCGTCGTTGGATGCCAGGCTGTCGGTCCCCATGCAGAGCGGAATTTCTGTCTGCAGCAGATCCGTCCATCGGGCCTGACCGACTCCGATGTAGGCGTTGCTCCTGGGACAGAGGCATACCGTGGCCCCGGAGTCAACCAAAAGAGCGATGTCCCGATCGTTCAGATGGACACAGTGCACGGCAAGGGTCTTGGCGTCGAGAAGACCGAGGCGCTGGGCATGGTCTACGGGGGAATGTCCCGGATGGGCGTAGCCGGAGGGCAGGATCCTCTTGGCCAGGAGTTGGCGAAGTGGTCCTGAGCCGGAAAGAAGAAGTTCCGTCTCACCCGGATGTTCGGCCAGATGGATGCTGAAGGGCTGATTTCGTGCCCGGGTCTCGGCCTTGGCTGCAGAGAGGATCGTCGGGGCAGTGGAATACAGGGCGTGTCCGGACGGGATGGCGTGCGCGGCCGTTGTCGGCAATGGCGTCTCGACGTCCGGACAGCGGTCCTTGAAGCCGATTCGCTCCATCAATAGATGAAAACTCAGGCCGGCCCGGGTCAAGGCCTCGGCGACGGGTTCGGGCTGCCGAGAGCAGGTGTCGGCCACATGGACCACGCCGCTGTCTCTCATCTCGGCCACGGCCTGGTCCAGCGTCCCTGAATCCTGATTCATGAGATTCAGCTCTACAAGTGAGGAGACCCAGACCTCGAATCCCTGACCCCTGGCCACCAAGCCACGCAGGTGGGAGAGCTCGAGGTGGGAGTGGGCGTTGATCAGCGCCGGGCAGACATGGCCAGGGACGTTCACGATCGGTTCCGGCAGGGTGGCCGAGCAAATTCTTGGCCATGACCCTGCCGAAACGATTGTTCCCTGTCGGCAGACCACAGCGGCATCGTCCAAGCATATCGGAAGCTTGGGACTCGCAGGCCAGAGATGCTCGGCCCGGAGCGTGCCGGACCAGTCGGGAGGAGGGAATACAGCATCCGAAAATGGCATGGGGTCTAGAGCATGAGGAGCTGCTTGAGCTCCCCGATTCGCCGGCGGCTGACCGGGAGTTCGATTTTCTTGCGGCCAACGGTCCTGAGCATGAAATTACTGCCGGGCATGGAGGCGATTTCGGTGACCATGTCCAGGTTGACGAGGTATTTACGGTGGACCCGAAAGAAGCGGTGGGCCCGAAGCCGTTCCTCGAGATTCTTGAGACGGTAGGAGGTCAGGTATTTCTGAGTCGTGGTATGGACGTAACTGTAGTCCTCATAGGCCTCAACGAAGACGATCTGGTTGTAGGGAATGAGGTACATCCGCCCGTCCTGGGTGATGGGCAACTTCTCGATGTCCAGAGGGCGCCCACCCTTGCGGTCCCAAGCATGGCGAAGGGCCGAGAGTAGGCGGTCCTCGTCGTCGTCCTTGAGAGCGAGGTGGAGGGTCTCCTCCTCGGAGAACGGCCCGTCGGATCCGGAGAACCTGGATCCTTCAACAGGAGGGCGGTCCGGAACAATTCTCCTGATCCGGGCAATGGTCGTCTTGATGCGTTCTCCGTCAAATGGCCAGAGCAGATAGTCCAGTGCCCCGAGTTCGAAGGCCTTGAAGGCCGCTTGTTCTTCTTGGGCTATGAATACCAGACCGGGCCTTTGCTTCCGTTGGTTGAGAATCTGGGCCAACTCTAGGCCGCTGACACCACCTTCAAGTTCGGTGCCCAGCAGGAAGACGTCATAGGGAATGTGTTCAAGGAGCTCCAGGGCTTCGAAGGACGAAACGGCCTCTCCGAGGATGGTGATTTCCGGGGCCGTATAGAAAAGTCGTCTTGTCTTGGCCCGAATTTCGGGCGAAGGATGGATGATGAGCGCTCTGAGCTTGGCCATGTGCTCTCCCCAGTGGAATGAATCCTCCGGACGGCATTTTCCGGAGTGTCGCTGTCTGCTTGACTGGAGCGAACGACGGTCGGACCGGGTCGTCGATCCGCGGTCACTCTAAATTATTTTTTTTAGTTAATTCAAAGTAGGACCGGTGGCAAATGGCCGCCGTCAGCCGGTCGTGAGGGAAATGGAATTGACTGAACATGGCAATTTATAATTTTTAAAATTTAAAATTTCTATTTTGAAAAATTTCCCTTGCAAAGGATATATTTCTTAAGATATTGTTTTATAAATATATTTTTTTAAATCGTTTGATAATGCGACTATTTTATAATACTATTTAACAAAAAATAATATTTTTTGTTACTTTTAAATTTTTTATATGTATCGAAAGTTTTGATTGCTGGTTGGAGGTTCTAGCAATTTTTTTGAATACGGGGTATGGAGAAAACAATCTCTAAGCGCAAATTTTCAATACTCAAAGGAGCGTAATCACCCAGTCTGACCAGATCATCTTCAGCAAAACACAATTTGCAGGGATAGTCCTGACAATCCTTACAACCCAAGAGGCAAGGGGGTTAGTATGTCCAACAAAAACGTGGGCGCAGTAATGGTTGTTGGCGGTGGTATCGCCGGCATCCAGTCTGCACTGGATCTCGCGGATGCGGGGTACTTCGTGTACCTGGTCGAGAAATCGGCTGGCATCGGCGGCGCCATGGCCCAGCTTGATAAGACCTTCCCCACCAACGACTGCGCGATGTGAATACTCGCGCCCAAGTTGGTTGAGTGCGGTCGGCACTTAAACATTCAGTTGCTCACTCTGAGCGAGGTACAGAAGGTCAAAGGCGAGGAAGGGAATTTCACCGTCACAGTGAAGCAGAATCCCCGCTATGTTGACATGGACAAATGTATCGCGTGCGGCCTGTGCGCGGAGAAGTGTCCCAAAAAAGTCAGCGATGAATTCAACGAAGGTCTGAGCAAGCGCAAGGCCGCCTATATCCCGTATGGGCAGTCCGTGCCGCTTAAGTACGCCCTGGATGGAGAAAATTGTATCTACATTCAGAAGGGAAAGTGCGGGGCCTGTGAGAAGCATTGCCCCACTGGGGCCATCAAGTTCGACGACAAGGAAACCCTGCTCGAAGTCAAGGTCGGCTCCATCATTGCCGCTCCGGGTTTCAAAGCCTTCGATCCAGTTTCCTATGACATGTTCGATTTCGGCCACAATCCCGATGTGGTCACAAGTCTGCAGTACGAGCGGATTTTGTCGGCTTCGGGGCCGTGTATGGGCCATCTGCAAAGACCCTCGGACAGCGTTGAGCCCAAAAAAGTGGCTTGGCTACAATGCGTGGGTTCGCGGAACACGAATCAGTGCGCCAACGGCTATTGCAGTAGCGTCTGCTGCATGTACGCCATCAAGCAGGCCATCGTCTCCGCCGAGCACGCCTCTGGCGACCTGGAGTGCACCATCTTCTACATGGACATGCGCACTCACGGTAAGGAATTCGAGAAATACTACGAACTGGCCAAGGAAAAAGGAATCAAGTTCGTCCGCAACCGCATCCATACCGCCTATCCCAAGGAAGGCGGAGGCGTACTCCTGGAGTACATGGGCGATGACGGCAAGCTGACCCGTGAACCCTTCGACATGTTTGTGTTGTCCGTGGGCCTTGAAACCGGCCCCGAGGCACTGCAGCTGGCCGAGACTCTGGGCATCGAACTGGACGCCTACAAGTTTGCCAAGACCACGAGCTTCGAACCGGTGGCCACCACCCGGCCGGGCATCTATGCCTGCGGCTGCTACCAGGGGCCAAAGGACATCCCCCAGTCTGTGACCGAGGCCTCGTCCGCAGCCTTTGCCGCGGTAAAGACCCTGGCTTCCGAGCGGGGATCCCTGACCAAGGCCAAGACCTTCCCCCCAGAAAAAGATCTGGCGGCGGACGAACCCAAGATCGGTGTCTTTGTCTGTTCTTGCGGGATCAACATCGCTGGAACGGTAGATGTGAAGAAAGTCTGTGAATATGCTGAGACGTTGCCTAACGTGGTTTACGTCAAGAACAACATGTTTTCCTGCTCGGCGGACACTCAGGCCCTCATCGCTCAGGAAATCAAGGCCAACGACCTGAACCGGATCGTCATCGCGGCCTGTACGCCCAGGACTCACGAACCCCTGTTCCAGGAAACCATTCGTGAAGCGGGTCTGAACCCCTACCTGGTGGAGATGGCCAACATCCGTAACCAGAATAGCTGGGTCCATCAGAAAGAGCCTGAAAAGGCCACGGAGAAGGCCATCGACCAGGTCCGCATGGCCGTTGCCAAGGCCCGTCTGCTCCAGCCCCTGGACGCCTTGTCGGTTCAAGTCAATCAGACCGCGTTGGTCGTGGGTGGCGGTGTGGCAGGCATGACTGTGGCATTGGGCCTGTCCAAGCAGGGCTTTGACACCGTTCTGCTTGAGAAGACCTCGACCCTGGGTGGAAACGCTTTGGCTTTGAACAAAACATGGAAGGGCGAGGAGATCTCCCCCTATGTGAAGGAATTGGCCGCCAAGGTTGAAGCGACCAAGGGCATCAGGGTCTACAAGAACGCCGCCTTAAAAACCTGCAAGGGTTCGGTGGGCGATTTTGTTAGTGAGATCGACGTAGCCGGGGAAACCAGAGCCATCAAGTATGGTGCAGCAGTCATCTGTACAGGAGCCAAGGAATCCAAGCCCAGCGAGTACCTCTACGGGCAGGATGACCGGGTCTTTACACACCTGGAGTTTGATAAGGAGCTTCGGGAGCACGGGCCGGCCATAGCCAAGGCCGGGAGCACGGTGTTCATTCAGTGCGTGGGCTCCCGCGAGCCGGGACGCATGTGGTGTAGCCGGGTGTGTTGCACGCACACCATGGAATCGGCCTTGGAAGTCAAAAAGGCCAACAAGGATATGAACGTCGTGGTCCTGTACCGAGACATCAGGACCTACGGAGCCCGTGAGGATCTCTTCAAGGCCTGCCGAGACCAGGGCGTCATCTTCATTCGCTACAGCCTGGACAAGAAGCCTCAGGTCACCAAGCGGGGGAACGATCTGGTCATCACGGTCGAGGATCACATCCTGAAGCAGAATGTGGAGATCAGGGCCGACTATCTGGTGTTGGCCTCGGCCATTGAGCCCAGAGACAACAAGTCCTTGGTGGAACTCTACAAATGTGGTCTGAACGCTGACGGGTTCCTTTCAGAGGCACATCCGAAGCTTCGTCCGGTGGACATGACCGTGGATGGCATGTTTCTGGCTGGCATTTGCCACTACCCCAAGCCTCTGGACGAAACCATCGCCCAGGCTCAGGCGGCTGTGGCCAGGGCCACATTGATCTTGTCCAAGTCCGAGATGACCCTCGACTCAATCAAGTCCTACCCCACGGAGAACTGCGATGGGTGCGCTCTGTGCGTGGACACCTGTCCCTATGGGGCAATCACTCTGATCGAGTATCGGGCCGAAGACGGAAGGACGGCCAGAAAGATAGAAACCAACAAGGCCCTGTGCAAGGGGTGTGGTATCTGCGAGGCCACCTGTCCCAAGATGGGCGTTTTTGTCAGCGGCTTCACCAATATTCAGCTCGAAGCCCAGCTTGGAGCGGTCTTGGAGAATATATAGCCCGAAGCCATGGACCAACCGTGGCCTAACAATTCGACACCAAGAAAGGAGACATATCGATGACTGGTAATTTCGAGCCGGTAATCGTTGGATTCCTCTGCAACTGGTGCGCCTACGCCGGAGCCGATCTGGCAGGGGTTTCCAGGCTGCAATATCCACCGAACATGCGGGCTATCCGGGTCATGTGCTCCGGGATGGTTCATCCCAACCTTGTCGTGGAGGCTCTGGAAAAAGGCGCTGACGGCGTCATCGTCATGGGCTGACACCTCGGCGAATGTCATTACCTGGATGGTAATCACAAAGCATTGGCAAGGGCGCAGGCCATTACCCTGGTTCTTGAGGACATGGGGATCAATCCGGAACGCTTCAGGATCGAGTGGGTTTCTTCGGCAGAGGCCCCTCGCTTCCAGGAAGTGGTGACCAAGTTCACCGAGAAGATCAAGGAGCTGGGACCCAATCCCCTTCGAGAGGAGAAAAAACGAGCCGCCAGCGCATGATGACGCCCGGTTCGTCCCGGGCCAGACCCGGATCAAGAACCATGGAGGTAGAAAATGGCCAAAGTTAAGATAGCGGAAGAATGGTTGAACTCATGCTCAGGCTGTGAGATCGCCATTTTGAACATCGGCGAAGTCCTGGTTGACCTTCTGGTCAACAACCTGGATTTCGTCCACATCCCGGTGATCATGGATCACAAGTATTACGGCCAGACCGGGGAGGAGCAAAAGCTCGACATCCCCGAGGCCGTGGTCGGGATCATCAGCGGAAGCGTCCGCAACGAGGAGCACAAGGAAATCGCCGAGGAAATGCGTAAGAAGTGCCAGCTGATTATCGCTCTGGGCACCTGCGCCACTAACGGCGGCATCCCGGCCCTCATCAACATGTATAAGGACGAGGACATGCTGGATTTCGTTTATCGGCAGTCCCCCACCACCGACCCGGGACCAAACCCCACGTCCCACATCCCACCACTTCTGGAGCGTTGTTACGCCCTGGACGAAATCATCGACGTGGACATCTATCTGCCCGGGTGCCCCCCACACCCCGACTGGATCGCTGCCGCCGTCCTGGCCCTGCTGGACGGCAAGACCGAGTTCGCCATGCCCGAGCGTTCGGTTTGCGACATGTGCCCGACCAAGAAGGAGGGCAAGAAGGGCCTGGAAGACATCAAGAGAATGCTCAAGACCCCGGATTTTAATCCGGACAAACCCCTGGACGAAATGCGCTGCCTTTTGGAGCAGGGATTCCTTTGCCTGGGGCCGGTGACCAAGGCCGGATGCGGCGGCAAGGGCAAGCCACCCCGTTGTCTGAGCACCCGCATGCCCTGTCGCGGCTGCTACGGGCCGATCCGAAAGACGTCCAAGCCTCTTATCGACTACATGGGTGCCCTGGCGTCCAATGGATTCGACACCTCGAAGATGTTGGACCGTCGCGGATACCTGGGGCGTTTTTCAGGGGCTCACGGCGTTCTCAAAAGATTGGGTTAGGAGGAAACTATGGGTAAGACCTTAAATATAGCCCCGGTCTCCAGGATTGAAGGTCACGCCAGCGTGACCATCCACCTGGACGATTCGGGGAACGTCACCGACGCAAGGCTTCATGTCTTGTCCTTGCGAGGATTCGAGAAATTCGTCATCGGCCGGCCCGTCGAGGAAGTCTGCCGGATCGTGAACCGCATCTGTGGTATCTGCCCCTGGCAGCACCATCTGGCCTCCAACAAGGCAGCGGACGGCTGTCTGAACGTTACTCTGCCGCCGGCGGGCAAAAAACTCCGGGAACTTTGCCAGATGTTGGCCTACATCCCGGACAAGATCCTGCACTTCTACTTTCTGGCCGCCCCGGACTTCGTTCTTGGACCGACCTCGGACTACGCCAGCCGAAACGTCATCGGCGTGATCGGCGCGGCACCGGATCTGGCCAAGAAGGTCGTGCACATGCGCTACAAGGGCCAGATGATGCTCGAGAAGTTTGCGGGCAAAGTCATCCACCCCATCGCTGCGGTGGTTGGAGGGTATTCCAAGCCCATGAGCGAGGACGAGCGCAAGGAGCTCCTGGCCGGAGTCCTGGAGCTCAAGGACTTCTGCCTGTTCACAATGAAATTCGCCCGCGAAGATGTGTTCCCGAAGTATCTGGACGCGGTGAAAACCTTGGGCGTGTTCCCCTCAGGATATCTGGGTACAGTTCGTCCCTCAGACGGCGCTTTGGAACTCTACGATGGAGAGCTCAGGCTCATGGATCAGAACGGAAAATTTGATCAGTTCAAGTACGCTCAATACGGTGACTTCATTGGTGAGCACATCGAGGACTGGTCGTATCTGAAGTTCCCATACGCCAAGAAATGGGGCCCATTGAAACTCGACGAAAACGATCCGGTCGGCGTCTACCGTTCCAATTGCCTGGCCCGGATCAACGTCTGCGACAAGATGGCCACCCCCTTAGCCCAGGAAGAGCTGGACATTTTCCGAAAGAACTTCGGCCGTCCCGCCCATCTGACCCTTCTCTACAATTGGGCCCGACTCATTGAGTTGGTCTATTGCTGCGAGCGGGCCGAAGAGCTTCTGAACGATCCGGAGATCACCAGCCGAGAAATCAGGGCCAAGAACATTGAGCCTAAGGCCGGAGAAGGCGTGGGCTGCGTTGAGGCTCCTCGGGGGACTTTGATCCACCACTACAAGACCGATGAGAACGGCATGTGCTCCTTTGCTAATCTCATTGTCGGAACGACCCATAACAATGCACCCATGAACCTGTCGGTTAAGCAGGCCGCCAAAGCCGTTATCAAGGACGGCAAGTACGACCAGGGCATCCTAAACTTGGTGGAGGTGGCCATACGTGCCTATGACCCGTGAATGAGCTGCGCGACCCACCGCCTGGACGGCGGTATCAACGTCGAGCTGACCATCAAGGACCGGGACGGCAACGTGCTGGACATCATGAAAAACTAGGTTAGACAGACGGGCTGAAATGCACTACAAGGCCGTTGCCCCGCGGGGCGGCGGCCTTGTAGCTTTCGGGCCGGAAGGAGGATATGGGGGATGGATTGGTCCAAGATGTTCACCAGCAGGGTGGTTGTTTTTGGCTGTGGCAACGTGCTCTACGGGGACGACGGCGTGGGCCCGGCCTGCGTGGCCGCACTGGAGCATGATCCGGAATTACCCGAAGACGTCGGTCTCATCGACGCCGGGACATCTATCCGTGCCCTGCTGTTCGATCTCTGCCTGGGCGAAACAGGGCCTGACAGGGTCATCGTCGTCGATGCCATCACAGAAAGCGGACGTCGGCCCGGGGAAGTCTTCGAGGTCGATCTGGACCGGATGGACCGGAAAAAGATCCCGTATTTTTCCATGCACCAGTTCCCGACCACAAATTTGCTGAAGGACCTGCGGGACAAAACCGGAACCGACGTGCGGGTTGTGGTGGTTCAGGCCGAGAGCATCCCCGAGGCCATGTATGAAGGGCTCAGCCCGGCGGTCAGAGAATCGTTTTCCGACCTTCTGTCCTTGGTCAAATCCCTGGCCATGCCCCGAGGGTCAGACACTGTCCGATAAGATCAATCCATGTTCGACCAGTCGCATATCAGAAATTTCAGCATCATCGCTCACATCGACCACGGCAAGTCCACCCTTGCCGACCGGATCCTAGAGTTCACGGGCCTCGTCCAGGATCGGGACAGAAAGGACCAGTACCTGGACCGCATGGACCTGGAGCGGGAGCGGGGCATCACCATCAAGGCCCAGTCGGTCCGGATCCCCTATTCGGGGCGCGACGGAATCAAATATCTTTTGAACATCATCGACACCCCGGGGCATGTGGATTTCAGTTACGAGGTTTCCCGAAGTCTGGCCGCTTGCGATGGGGCTCTTCTGGTCGTGGATGCCACCCAGGGAGTAGAGGCCCAGACCCTGGCCAATGTCTACATGGCCCTCGACCATGATCTGGAGGTCCTGCCGGTTTTGAACAAGATCGATCTGCCCAGTGCCGATCCTGACCGGGTGGCCCACGAGATTGAGGAGGTCATCGGTCTGGATTGCTCAGACGTGACTCTAGTCAGCGCCAAGGCCGGAACCGGAGTTCCAGATCTATTGGAAAAATTGGTCAAGACCATTCCAGCCCCCAAGGGCAGTCCCAACGTGCCTTTGCGGGCTTTGATCTTCGATTCCTGGTACGATTCCTACCAGGGGGTGGTCGTACTGTTTCGAGTTTTGGACGGTGTCATCCGTTTCGGGCAGAAAATTCGGATGTATTCAACTGCCAAGGCCTTCGAGGTGACCAAATTGGGGGTTATCTCGCCAGATCCCATGGACATCGACGCACTCGGGCCGGGCGAGGTCGGGTTTCTCTGCGCGTCCATCAAGGAGCTCAGAGAAGCCCAGGTCGGTGACACGATCACCGCCTCGGATCGTCCGACCGCGAATCCCTTTCCGGGGTTCAAGCGGGTCAAGCCCATGGTCTTCTGCGGGCTCTATCCCGTGGAGTCGGCAGAGTACGAGATTCTCAAGGGGGCGTTGGAGAAGCTTCAGCTCAATGACGCCGCTCTGACCTACGAGGCCGAAACCTCTCACGCCCTGGGATTCGGTTTTCGGTGCGGTTTCCTTGGGCTTCTTCACATGGAAATCATCCAGGAGCGCCTGGAGCGGGAGTTTGGGGCCTCCATTATCGCCACGGCGCCGTCTGTCATCTACCGCGTCCACCGCAAGGACGGCAAGATTCTCGAGATAGATAACCCGAGCAAGCTCCCGGTGCCGGACGAGATTGAAACGGTCAACGAGCCATTTGTTCGCATGGAGATACACGTACCCAACGAGTACGTGGGCAACGTTTTCAAGCTCTGCGAAGAAAAGCGCGGCATCCAGAAGGATATGCGCTATTTGACCTCGACCCGGGTGGTCATCACCTACGAATTGCCCTTTCCCGAAATTGTCTACGACTTCTTTGACCGTCTCAAATCCATGACCAAGGGATATGCTTCCTTAGATTATGAAGTCATAGACTATCGTCCGTCGGATTTGGTCAAGTTGGACATTCTCATTAACGGGGATCCGGTGGACGCCATGAGCGTCATCGTGCATCGGGAGAATGCCTACCACCGTGGTCGGGCCCTGGCCCTGAAGCTCAAGCGGGTCATACCCAGACAGATGTTCGAGGTGGTCATTCAGGCGGCCATCGGGAACAAGATCGTGGCCCGGGAGCGCAACGCACCCCTGCGCAAGGACGTTACGGCCAAGTGCTATGGCGGGGATATTACCCGGAAGCGGAAGCTTCTTGAGAAGCAAAAGGAAGGCAAGAAGCGGATGAAGCGCATGGGCAGCGTGGAGATCCCCCAGGAGGCCTTCCTGGCCGCATTGCAGGCGGACGAATAGAACGCCCGGAGCTTCCCGGCGGCAACATCAAACAAGGCGGATAACTTCCATGGAACCTCGCTGGCAGACGGTACTCAAGGACTATGCCGAGGCCCTGATCATCGCCCTGGTCTTGGCGTTTATCATCAGGTCCTTTGTGGTCCAGGCCTTCAAGATCCCATCCGGGTCGATGCTTCAGACCCTGCAGATTGGCGACCACCTGTTGGTCAACAAGTTTTTGTATGGATTGAAGATTCCTTTCACACACATCATGGTGGCCGAGTTCAAGGATCCCTCCTTCCAGGACGTGGTGGTTTTCGAGTTTCCCGAAGATCCGTCCAAGGACTTCATTAAGCGGATCATCGGCCTGCCTGGAGACGTGATCGAGATCCGGGACAAGGCCGTCATCCGTAACGGCGAGTTGCTGGACGAGCCCTACATCCAGCACGTCGATTCCCGGATCATGCCCCGACGGGACGAAATGCCCCCTCTGACCGTGCCCGAAGGAAAGTATTTCGTCATGGGTGATAACCGTGACGAATCCTATGATTCAAGATTCTGGGGCTTCGTTGACCGCAACACCATCGAGGGCAAGGCTCTGATCATCTATTGGTCCTGGCAGGGCTTCGACAACATCCGCTGGGGCAGGATCGGGCAACTCGTGGAGTAGACCATGGTTGTTCGGGTCCACACCGCAGCCCTGATTGGAATCGACGCCTTCGACGTCGAACTCGAGGTGGACTTGGCTAGGTCGGGCCTGCCTGCCTTCACCATGGTCGGCTTGGCCGAAGGAGCAGTGCGGGAGAGCAAGGAGCGAGTCTTCTCGGCACTCAAGAATTGCGGGTACAGAATTCCGCCGTCCCGAATCACGGTCAATTTTGCCCCGGCTGATCGGCGCAAGGAGGGCAGCGCCTATGATTTGCCCTTGGCATTGGGCCTGCTTGCGGCCTCAGGTGCCATTTTTCAGGAAGCCCTGACCGGGTTTCTTCCCGCAGCGGAGCTATCCCTGGCCGGGGAACTTAAGCCCATCACCGGGGCGCTGTCTTTGGCAGTTCACGCCCGGTCCCGCAAAGCCACGGGCATGATTCTCCCCGTCGAGAACGGCCCGGAGGCCTCGGTGGTCAAAGGCCTGAATGTCTATCCCTTCCGGAGTCTTCAGGACGTTGTCGCCTTTTTGGTCGGTGAGGTTGAAGCCAGGCCTCTGGAAAATGATCCCGGCCGGTTGTGGCACAGACGAAACGAGTTTCCTCTGGACTTCGGCGAGGTTCGGGGACAGGAGCACGCCAAGCGGGCAATTGAGATCGCCGCCGCCGGAGGTCACAACATTCTGCTTATGGGGCCCCCAGGCAGCGGCAAGACCATGCTCGCCCAGAGGATACCCACGGTCCTTCCCCTCCTCGATTTCGAAGAAGCCCTCGACGTGACCAAGATCTACAGCGTAGCAGGGCAATTGGAGCCGGGTCAGGCCCTGGTCGTTTCCAGGCCCTTTCGCAGCCCCCACCACACTATTTCCGACGCGGGCCTCATCGGCGGCGGACATATCCCCCGGCCCGGCGAGGTTTCCCTCTCCCATCGGGGCGTGTTGTTCCTGGACGAGTTGCCTGAGTTTAGAAAGCCGGTGCTGGAAGTCCTTCGCCAACCTTTGGAGGACGGCCGGGTGACCATTTCCCGGGCAGCCATGTCCTTGACCTATCCCGCTGACTTTATGCTCGTGGCGGCCATGAATCCCTGTCCCTGCGGGTTCCTGACTGACGACCGTCATCCGTGTACCTGCACACCTCAACAAATCCAGCGTTATCGCTCCCGGCTTTCAGGACCCCTGTTAGATCGCATTGACTTGCATGTGGAGGTTCCGGCCGTCCCGTATAAAGATCTGAAATCGGAGGTGGGTGGGGTCGATTCGGCGACCATGCGAGACCAGATCGACCGGGCCCGAAAGCTTCAGTCGGGCCGTTACAATGGCCTCCCCATCAAGACCAACGCCGACCTCTCAGGCCGCTGGCTTCAGAAATTTTGTCCCCTTGGCCGGGGCGAACACAAATTTCTGGAAGAGGCCGTTTCTCGTCTGGGTCTCTCTGCCCGGGCCTTTACCAGGGTACTGCGCATCGCCCGGACAATTGCCGACGTGGAAGGAACAGAAATAATGGACATCGGCCATCTTGCCGAGGCCATCAACTATCGCACCTTGGATCGTCAGGAAAGGCCATAAACTTGTATGATCAATAAAAAACCCGCCCCTTCCGAAGAGGGGGCGGGTTTTGTCTCGCTATTTCGACCGCTCTGGATGTCTACCAGCGGGGCCGCTCGGCGCGGGGACGGGCCTCGTTGACCTTGAGGGTTCGGCCTCCAAAATCTTTTCCGTCAAGATTTTCGATGGCCTTGGCAGCACCATCGTTTTCCATCTCGACGAAACCGAAACCACGAGGACGACCGGTTTCGCGGTCTTCGATCAGGTTGACCGAATTGACGACTCCGTACGCTTCAAAGGCTTCGCGGATGTCTTTCTCGGTAGCGGACCAGGGCAGATTGCCGACATAGATGTTCTTCGACATTCAAAAAACTCCAAAAAGTAAAAAAACAATGCGCATAGCGCAAAAAACCGTGGCCTCAGAGTGAACGCTTGTTTCGATGAAACCGAAACTGACCTGCCAGCTAAAGTCGCGAACAACTTAAACCACATATTGCCGTTCATCGCTGGTCCTGAATGAATATTCTTAATGATGGAGTCATGTCAAGGAGAATTTTGTCGTTTGAATGGATTTGAAGCAAGGGGATAGATTTTCCTGGAGGCATCGTCGATTGGGGATGGGGACTCGACAGAACTGTCAAAGTCGGGCAAAGTGCTGTAGTAATCAGGCAAGCAGCAGGGTCAACGGGCACATGTGTCCGAGCAGGCCGAACAGAGGAGGCTGGGGATAATGAGTAGTCGTTTTCTGACCGAGTACAAGACCAAGCTTGTCAGCGCAGAAAAAGCCGTCGAGGGGATCTCCGATGGAAGCGTGATTATCCACGGGGTGACCATCGCCGAACCGCCGGCCCTTCTTCAGGCCCTTGCCGACAGGGCCAGAGCCGGCGACCTTCGAGATGTATGCATCTATTCGTTCAATCCTCAGAAAACGGCTTCGAAAACGTATCTACAACCGGACCTGCTGGATGTCATCAAGGCAAGATGCTGGTTTCTGAGTCCGGTCACCCGAACCTTGGCCTCGGCCGGGCTGGTGCAGTTCATCCCCTGCTATTTGCACCAAGTGCCGAAGTTCATCCGTGAGTATATGGATGTGGATGTGTGTCTGACCATGGTTTCGCCCATGGACAGGGCCGGTTTCTTCACATTCGGCACCGCCAATGACCTGACAAGCACCGCTGCCAGACAAGCCAAGCGCTTGATCGTCGAGGTCAACCGGAACATGCCCCGGGTCTTTGGCGATTCTCTGGTTCATATTTCGGAAGTTCACTCAGTGATCGAGAACCATACCCAGCTGCTTCAGATCCCGGCTCCAGAGATCAATCCCCTGGATGCCAGGGTCGGTCGAAGAATTGCGGAGATTATCCCGGATGGAG
The DNA here is from genome assembly GCA_009929795.1 of Deltaproteobacteria bacterium. Classification (NCBI taxonomy): domain Bacteria; kingdom Pseudomonadati; phylum Myxococcota; class Myxococcia; species Deltaproteobacteria bacterium. The sequence goes on from RZZR01000012.1 coordinate 24,803, forward strand.
CGGTTCTCCAGCTGGGCATCGGGACCCTGCCCAACGCCATCTGCCCTGAGCTAGGAGGTCACAAAGACCTTGGCATTCACAGCGAATTGTTCGGACCGGGGATGATGGATCTGATATTGAAAGGTGTGGTTACAGGTCGGAAAAAGGCTATCCACCCGAGAAAGCATGTCTTTTCTGTGGCCTATGGGACCGACGAGGTTTTTGATTTCATGGACGACAACCCGTCCATGGCCAGTTTCCCTTCGGATTATGTTATGGACCCGGCTGTCATCTCGCAGAACGATCACATGATCGCCGTGAACTCTATTCTGGAAGTGGACTTGACCGGGCAGTGCAACGCCGAGCATCTCGCTGGCTTTCAGTTCAGCGGCACGGGAGGGCAGCTTGACTTTGTTCGCGGGGCCTATGCGGCCAGGGGCGGAAAGTCGATCATGACTCTCTATTCAACGGCCAAAAACGGGACCATCTCCAGAATCGTACCCATGCTCGAACGTGGGGTGGCCGTGACCACGCCACGTATGGATGTTCACTACCTGTGTACCGAGCATGGCCTTGTAAACCTGAAGCATCGAACCGTGGGAGAGCGGGCTGAACTCATCATCAGTATCGCCGACCCGGCTTTTCGGGGCGAGTTGACCCGTCAGGCCCAGGAGATGCGATTGTTCTAAACGGCTTCTGGAACGTCCGAGCCATCAGCGGTGAAGGATCCGGCGCGAGATCGTCAACAGGAAGCGTAACAGAAGGAGCGCGGCAAATGATGCGACCGGAGTTAAAGCCAGAACGGTTATAGCGGTCCACCACGGGGCTTGATCATGGAGCGAGGCGGCGAGGATGACAGGAATCCAGGCCACGCCGAAACCCACGTGCCAGTTGATTTCCGCCCCCATACGGTCGTGGTTTGGCCGGGTGGTGTTCACCCGGTAGTCCCAGACGTTTCGGGTCAGGAAGGCGGCGAAAAGACCAAGCAGAAAGGAGTAGATCTGGAAGTTCACGAGGAAGTCCTCCTTGTGATGATGATGCCTTTTCAGGGCAAACCGTTTAATCCCCCGCCAAACAGAGCGGATCGGCTCGGCGGAGGGATGCGGCATTATTTCTGGGACGGTTTTTTGGGGCCATTCAGGAACGGAGGCCAGAGCACCATTTTTCACTTCGTCGATTTTTTTTGCAATCGAGGTTTACATTTTTTCAGGCATCGACTATAGGACGCACATGCTTGACCAGCAAGCCTAATCCCATGGCGTTTTCATGCAGTTGTATTGATGCAGTCCGTTCAAGATCCAGTATTTCCGTTTTGCTCGTGTCTAACCGGAACACAAGGACATGGCCTTGAAAAATCGTTATACACCTATTATTATTGTCTGCGGCATACTGGCACTTTTGATCGTCGGCGGTCAGATCGTACCGGTCACATCTGAAGAGCTTCCTGTTCGTTTGTCACTGCAAAACAAGGGCGGGCGAGTCGTCTTCACCCATTCCCGCCATGTGGACTACGTCGACAAGATGGGCGGCAACTGTGTCGACTGCCATCACGAAAGCGAAACTGTCAGTCCCACTCCATTGCCTTGCGGTTCATGTCATGCCACCGAGTTCGACGCCAAGTTTTCATCGGATCATCAAACGGATTTGCCCGAGGACACCTGCACCCGCTGTCACCACGCCGAAATGGGCGGATTGACCTACAGTCACGACGACCACAGTGAGCTGTTCGCCACTAGCTGCACGGACTGCCACCACGACACTGACATAGAGCCGGAGCCCGGGGCCTGCAACCAGTGTCATGGTGAAAAGGCAGAGGGCGACACCCCCTCGCTGCGGGAGGCCGTCCATGTCCGGTGCGAGAACTGTCATGCGGACATGTACGAGGAAAAGCTTGGCGGCTGCAAATCCTGCCATGAGTTTTTGCCCGGAAAACCCGGACTCAAACAGCCGTCTTGCAGTTCCTGTCACTACGAGACTGAGGCCGTCCCATTGCCTCATCGCATGGACTCCTTTCACGACCAATGCATGACCTGTCACGAAAAGGTCGGAAAAGGGCCCTTTGGCGATACATCCTGCACCCGTTGCCACACCAGGTAGATGACCATGATAAAACCACGTCTGCACACTTCGGTCGAGGTCAAGGGCGGTCTCCAGGATGTCAAGACCCCCGCAACGGTCCGGATTCCCCTGGACGCCAAGCATAAAGCCACGGTCAAGAAGAAGCAGCTCGTGTCCCGGGGGCAGATTGTGGCCGAAAACTCCACCAAGAACGCCTACTGCGTCGGATACGTGCACGCAAGCATTGATGGGGCCGTGGAGGAAATCGGTCCGGGCGTGATCGTTATAGGCCCCGCCCCGGCTTCGAAAGAAGGAGAAGCGCCGCCTGAATTCAAATCTCCTGAACCTTGCGCCGAGCTGGGATCTTTGACCGGAGAGGAACTCGTTCGAACCCTCATGGAACTGGGCATCGACACCCATAGATTTCACCCCTCCCGGACCCTGATCGTCAACGGCCTCAATCCCGAACCCGGGGTTTCGGTTAGCGAGTGTCTGCTCAAGCACGCTCACAAGACGCTTGAAAAAGGTGTCCAAGTCCTGGAGCGGGCGATTCGCCCCGGATCAATCAAATTGGTGGCTGCGGCCGGGACCAATCCGACCCTGCACGGCTGCACCACGGTCGAAGCCAGTGATCTCTATCCGGCCACCATCGACCCTCTTGTTGTCCACGCGGTCACTGGCGCGGAACGGCCGGACAACGTCGACATCATTTCGGTTTCCGACCTCTACCGGGTTGGGCGGGTGGCTGAAACCGGGCAGCCCTTGGTTGAAGCCGTGATCACGGTCGGCGATCATTTCTTCAGGGTCCCCACGGGCATGGCCGTGAGCGAGATTTTGAGCGAGGCCGGGGTCACGCCGGCTGCAGGGTGGAAGGTGGCCTTGGGCGGGCCCATGAGGGGCCAGGCCATCGGAGACCTGGGTATGGGCATTCCGGAGAATGCCACAGCAGTGACCGTGGTTCCCGCAGGGGAGTTTCCCGAAGTCGCCCCCAACCCCTGCGTCAATTGCGGCGAGTGCGTTCTGGCCTGTCCGGCCAGGATTCAACCGGGCATGCTTTCCAGGAATGCCGAGTTCGGGTTTTTCGAAGCCACCCGAACCCTGCATGTGGAAGCCTGTCTCGAATGCGGCATGTGTACCTTCGTCTGTCCGGCCAATCGTCCGGTGATGCATTATATTCTCATGGCCAAGGCTCACCTGGCGGCCAGGGATGCCGAGGTTGCCACATGCAGGCTCCAAGATTGAATTTTCGGTGCTCGTTTATCCCCGTATCGTCGAAATGAACCAACAAGGGTGAGAGTTCATGGCAAGCCAGGCAATCAGTAAAAATTTGTTCACCGTGACTTCGGCTCCCCTCTGGCATTGTGGGAGAACCATCCGATCCACCATGCTCCTCATGCTGGCCGCCCTTTTGCCGGCAGCGGCCATGGCCGTGTACCGGTACGGGTACGACGCCGTGCAGGTCATGGCCTGGGCCGGACTATCGGCCGTGATCACCGAGGCCTTGGTCCAGAAGTTGATGAAACAGGCCCCGACGTCGGACGATTTCAGCGCATTGGTCGACGGCCTGTTGTTCGCCTTTCTGCTTCCTGCTACGGCCCCATGGTGGCTGGTGGCCTTTGGGAGCGCAGTGATGATTGTCCTCGGACGCATGGTTTTCGGCGGTTTTGGCGGAAGTCCGGTCTGCGCCCCGGCTGTCGGCTGGGCGGTATTGGCCATTTCGTGGCCCGACCTGATGGATCTCAACGCCATGCTCCTCAAATGGGACCTTATCGAGCCGTTGAGCGAGTTGAAGTATTTCGGTCTGGAGGCCATCTCCGAGGTGAGCACGACCGGACTGCTTCTTGGGGACAACCTGGGTGCCCTGGGTGCGTCACAAGTTCTGATGGTTCTGCTCGGGGGCATTCTATTACTGGCAACCAGGCAGCTCCGCTGGTACATCCCCGCTTCTTTTCTGGTCGGTGTCTACGCGACCGGTCTGATCTATAATCTGATCGATCCGCTGGTCTACGCATCCCCAATATTCCATCTCTTTTCCGGCAGCACCATGCTGGCAGCCTTCTTCCTCATGCCGTATCCATCGTCCTCACCGACATGGCGGATCCCCATGCTCGTCTACGGGCTCATGGGCGGGGCCCTTGTGATCATCATTCGAACGTACGGCATTTACCCAGATGGCGTACCTTTCGCCGTTCTGCTCATGAATCTGTGCACACCGCTCTTCGACCTGATCCAACCCAAACCCTTTGGCGGGAGGTAGCGGGCCATGATGGAAATTGTTCGCATGGTGGTCGTGCTTTCGGCCATCACCGGGTTGGCAGGGTTCGTCCTTTCCGGCCTGAAGGTCGTGACCACCCCCATCATCGAGGAGCAGGTTTTGACCAACGTGCAGGGGCCGGCCTTGAAGCAGATTTTTCTGCACAGCACCAACGACCCAATTGCCGACCGCAAGGCCTTACCTCTGCCCGGAGGCGAGGAATCGGTCATGGTTTTCCCGGCCATGAAGGATGGCAAGCTCCAGTCCGTGGCCATGGAGGCCTCGGGCAAAGGATACGGAGGGGAGGTCAATGTCATCGTGGGCTTCGATGTATCAACTGGAAGACTGATCGGCATTAGCGTGACCACCCACAAGGAGACTCCAGGATTGGGCTCCCGCATTCAGGAGACCGCCTTTACAAAACAGTTTCGGGGCAAAGAGCCGGGCAAGGCCTCTCTCAAGAAGGATGGCGGAGACATTGACGCCGTCTCTGGGGCGACGCTTTCGTCCATCGCAGCGGCCGATGCGGTCAAGCAGGCCTCGGGGTGGTATGCGGCTCTGAAGGACACGATCTCAACGACTTGGTAATCGGCGCACGGTTCGCCCCAAGGAGAAATCAATGGCCAGCATGATGCAGGAATTCACCAAAGGGTTGTGGAAGGAGCTTCCTCCCTTCCGACTCGTTCTCGGCCTCTGCCCGGTTCTGGCGGTGACCAATACCGCCAACAACGGTCTCGGCATGGGCGCTGCGGTCATATTCGTCCTTACGCTCTCCAACGTCATCATCTCTCTGGTCAGGAACATCATTCCCAAGAAGGTCCGCATCGCGTGCTTCATCGCCATCGCGGCTTCTCTGGTAGTCACGGTCGAGATGCTCATGCAGGCCTTCGCCTACCCCCTATACCAGCAATTGGGCATCTTCGTCCCCCTGATCGTGGTCAACTGCATCATCCTGGGCCGAGCCGAGGCCTTTGCCGCCAAGAACCCTCCCCATTTGGCCCTTGCCGACGGGCTGGGTATGGGCATCGGCTTCACCCTGTCCCTGACTTTTTTGGGCGGGCTCCGGGAGGCCTTCGGGGCAGGGACCTTGTTCGGCGCGGATCTTTTCGGCCCGAATTTCGAGCCCTTCACATTCATGGTCCAGGCGCCGGGCGCTTTTGTCTGTCTGGGGCTCATCCTGGCGGGCATGAATTTTCTCAACATCTGGCAGGCCAAACGAAAGGGCGTGGAGCTCGATCCTAACTTCGACGCCGGATGCTCCGGATGCATGGCCTGCAAGGGCTTGGAAAAGATCGTCAACCAGAAGAAGCTGGAACGGCTGGAATCGGCCAAAAGCTAACCACGGGAGCCACGGCGCATGGATACTTTTCTGCTCTTCATCTCGGCCATCTTTGTCAACAACATCGTTCTGGCCCAGTATCTGGGGAATTGTCCCTACCTCGGATGCTCGAAAGAAAAGAGCGTCTCAATCGGTATGGGCGCGGCCGTCATCTTTGTGACCATCATGGCCACGATTTTCACCTATCTTATTCAAAAGCACGTGCTTATCCCCTTTCATCTCGGGTATTTGCAGACCATCGTCTTCATTCTGGTCATCGCTTCCCTGGTGCAGTTCGTGGAGATGTTTCTGAAAAAGATGGTTCCGCCCCTGTACAAGTCCTTGGGAATTTTTCTGCCTTTGATTACCACCAACTGTGCCGTTCTGGGCGTGGCCATCCTCGTGCAACGCAAGGAATTCGACTTCGTCACCGCCCTTCTTTACGCTGTCGCGGCCGGGGCGGGTTTTATGCTTGCCCTAGTCATTCTGGCGGCCATCCGGGAACAGTTTGAGGTGACCCGGATTCCACGGGCCATGCGCGGTACCCCCATCGGCCTGGTCATGGCCGGGATCATGTCCCTGGCGTTCATGGCATTCAAGGGCATGATAGCCTAAGGTTGTGGAGAACTCGCAATGATCACGACATCCGTATTGACCCTGTTCGGCCTGGGATTTGTAGCGGCCAGCATCCTGGCCATCGCCTCCAAGGCCCTTTATGTGGAGGAGGACCCCCGGGTCGAGGTGGTTCTCGACGCACTGCCGGGAGCCAATTGCGGAGGCTGCGGATTTGCCGGCTGCGAGGCCTACGCCATCGCTGTCCTGAACGATCCAGATGTCCCACCCAACAAATGCTGCGCCTGCAGTCCGGACGCAGTGGCCCGAGTAGCCTCGTTGACCGGAAAAGCAGCTGGGGATGCCGAACCGAAAGTTGCCTTCAGACGGTGCGTGAAAATCGAGGGCAAGGTGGCAAGAAAGTTCGAGTATGCCGGAATCATGAGCTGTGCCGCGGCCAAGATGATTCTGGACGGTCCTGACGCCTGCAAGTACTCCTGCCTGGGGTTTGGCGACTGCGTACGAGCTTGTCCCTTTGACGCCATGTGGATTGAGGACGGTCTGGTGCACATCGCTCCAGCCAAGTGCACGAGTTGCGGAACTTGCGTGCGGACCTGCCCGAATTCCATCCTGGAGCTTATTCCCAAGCGGGCTCGTGTCATGGTCTTTTGTTCGTCCCAGGACAAGGGCAAGGCCGTAAAAGACGTCTGCGAGGCCGGATGCATCAGTTGCGGGGCCTGCATCAAGAAATGTCCGGCCGAGTGCATCACCATGATCGACGAGCGTATCCATATCGACCACAAGGCCTGTTTGGCCTTCGGGCCGTCCTGTCAAGAGGTCTGTGTGGAAAAGTGTCCAAGGAACATCCTGCGCTGTTTGAGTCCCGAGTCTTCGACAAAGGAATCAGTCGGCTATTCCGAAGTCTCGAACGAGACGAATCTGAACGCGTAACCCAGTCCAAATGCCACGGAGAAATGCCATGAAGCGTGGAAATCTCAAACACGATCGCCGGTCCTTTCTGAAGGCGCTGGCAGTACTGGTCGGCGGTACGGCTCTATCCCCGGCCCTGCGAGTTCTGCCGGCCCTGGCATCTCCCTCTCTGTTTAGGATCGCTGAACAGCGGATGCTTATGGGCACCTTTGTGGGCCTGACGGTACTCGCGCCTTCCCGAGATCTGGGCCAGGAGGCCATGGGACGGGCCTTTGAGGAAATGGAACGCCAGATCAACATCTTCAGCCGGTTCGATGACTCAACGGCTTTGTCGGCCTTGAATCACGATATGCGCCTGAAGGGCGCTCCCGGGGAGTTACTGAAGGTCGTGGAATATTGTGACTGTCTGCACCGGATGACCTCCGGACATTTCGACGTGACCGTGGCTCCGGTGCTCGAGCTTATATCCCGGTCTAACGGTCGGCCCGACGCCTACGAATTGCGTGAGGCCCTGGACTTGGTCGATGCGTCAAGGCTTCGGAGGGATGGTGCAAACCTGCGTTTCGAGGCCAAAGGAATGGCCGCGACATTGGACGGGGTGGCCAAAGGATATATTGCCGACCAGGCCGCCAGTGTCCTGCAGGACAACGGAATTGAACATTTCATGGTCGACGCTGGAGGAGATATTCGGGTGTCGGGGTCTTCGAACGGCCAGAGGAATCCGTGGCGGATTGCCATAGAAGATCCGGCCAAGGCCGGGAAATATCCGGCCGTGGTCGAGATGAAATCCGGGGCTATGGCTACATCCGGAGGTTACGAGGTATTTTTTAATTCGGCCAAAACCTCACACCATCTGATCAATCCCGAAACAGGGGCATCTCCGCAATATGTGGTCAGTGTCAGCGTTCAGGCTCCAACGGTCATGGAGGCCGACGCTCTGGCTACGGCCTTGGGCCTCATGCACCCAAGGGAGGCGCTGCGCCTCGTCTCATCCCTGCCCGGGCATGATTGTCTGCTGGTGACTTCGACCGGAGCTAGGCTGACATCTTCTGGCTGGATCACTTGGACCTAGGGTTTTCATTTTGACCAACGCGGAACAAAAGGCGGACCTACGGGCCCGCCTTTTATTTTGATCGAAAGAGGCCCCCGAATTTTTCATTCTTTCGTTCGAGGGTTAGCCGAGCGGTCGGTCTGAGGAGTAGCGTGGCGAAGATAGGCTTGTCTGAGATCTTCGGTGAAGCGTTGCTCGGCAAAGTGGAGGTAGGGGACCTTCAGATAGGTTTCTCGGATTCGAGCCGCATCCTTTAGTCGTTCGTGCATAAGTTCCTGGAGATCGAAAGAATCGAGCCAAGCAGCCAGTGTGGCGGCCCTATGGATGGGTTTGTGAGCTTCTGTGATTTTCTTCCAGGCATTGCGGCCAATGGTCAGGCGGAGTTCATCGTCGAAAAGAAGCCGTTCGGCAGCCTTGGCGGCCGATTTGGCGTCTCCGTGATGGTAGAGCCAGAAATCTCGGCCGTGAACGAAAAGCCGATCCTGGCCATGCCCGATGTCCGGAGTCAACAGGCAGGATCCACAGCCCATGGCTTCAAAGACCCTGAAATTCATGTCCCCATGCTCGGCCACGTTGAGAACAATCCGGGCCTTGGGGTAGAGGGACCGGTAGTCGCCGCGCCGCAGGACGAGTTTCGGGAAGAGTTCGTTTAGCTCGGTCAGAAAGGCGGCTCGGCCCGGAGTCAGTTCCGGATCGACCTTGCCGACGAAAAGGAGATCGAATTCAGATTCGGTTATATGTGGCAAGTCCCCGGCCTTGGAGTAGAGGGGGAGCCAGAGAAAACGATCCCGGTGCAGGCGTAGGTTCAAAAAGGCGGGCAGATGGTCCCAAAGATTCATGGCCACGAGATCAAAGGCCTGTGCGTAAAATGGATACCAAGTATGGATATGGCTGTCGACGCAATAGAAGAGGGTTGGACAGGGAAAGGATTCCAGCCCAAGGATGGGTGGGATTAGGCTTCGATCGCCGTAGACGATAAGGTCAGGTATGGAACCGATGCGACGCACTATGCCGGCCCAGTCCATCCATGGCTTGGAAAGGTCAATGTGCCGAACTTCCCAACCGTGATCGGACATGGCCGATGAGAAATAGGAGTTTCCGACCCAAGCGAGAAGTCGACTCACGCTTTCCACCACAGACCTGAGATTTCAAACGCAGGGTCTTGAAGTATCTCGGACGATGTAATCATCCTGTAATTATAGCATTGTAAAAAAACTCTGCCAAGTGGATCGTTTCGAGGATTATTCAAGAAAATTCGTCTCGCGTCACGCAAAGAACGGCTTGCCAGTTCGTTTCGGGCTAAATAAAGATTTTGTTGGAATCGTAAAAACGCAACCCGAAAACGGCTGGAGGTCCTTGGTCATGGAAAGTAAAAATTTTGCAACGGTGTTCGTGTTCATGCTTCTGGCATCTCTCATGGCCTCATGCCAGGGTAGCGGAGGCGACGATCCGAATACGGCGACGCTGGTTCTGAACGGCCAGGTCACGGAAACGAAAGTCGATTGGCAATCCACTAAGGGTGGAGCGCTCTTGGACATCGCCCGGTTCATGGAGGGGGTGGGCGGCCGGTTTTTGCCCATCAACATGGATACGGGGATTGTCGCCCAGTACGGCAAGCGGATCGGGTTTGCCAGCAACGGGTATGCCTATGGCATGGTCCAGGTCCAGCTCTGTCCCATGGAACCGGCCTGCAAAGAGGATGGTGGTCGGTTATGGGCTCCGCTCGGATTCCTGGGCCAGGTCTTGAACGGCACCGTGACCGTGGACGAAGCGAAAAGACAGATCGTAGTGAATGCAACCCCGGCCCTGGGCATCGGCGATGTCGTTCCCGAGGCCCAAGGCGTGGCTTCGGCCCTGGAGGGGAGCGGGTACCAGGTTCAGCAGGGCGACATTTGTCTCAGCAATGCGGTGGAGATCTGCGCGGCCGGGTATTCACCCAACGCCAACGCCAACAACGCCGGATTTCCCTATCTCTGCATCCAGGCCCCGTTGCCGCCGGATGCCGCGCACGCCATCCTGCCCGTGCAGTTCGCCTACTCTTTGCGGGAGGACGAGGGACTGGTGGTCATCGGCCGGACCCCGCCGACCTGCGACTACTACAGCTATCGAAGCTATTTCCTGAACATCTGTCTGAGTGGCGTCAACCCCTTTGACCGCCAGAAAATCTACACCCAGCTGGGCGATCCCATTAACGCCTACAACATCCAGGACGACATGTTTTATGGCAACCCTTCCGGGGCCAAGGTGGAGCCCTACGAGTCATTCTTCGTTCTGGTTTCCACCGCAGACCGGCAGCTGTACGAAGATGTCCGGGCTGCCGTGTCTCAGGCCGGACTGGATCCGAACAAGGTCCTCCTGGACATCATGGACCCGAACCTGATCCGTCTGGGCAACGACGATTTTGCGGACATGATGAATTTCCTGCACCGGTTTTCCAATCCCAAGGACAAGGACGCCGGTCAGGTCTATACTCATCGGCCGACCCTGGAAGTCCTGCGCCTGACTCCGAATACGCCCCGGACGGCCGACTTTCTGACGCCGTATGCGCCACGCAAGCGCGGTTCGGGCACGAACGAGGAACAGTACCGGGCGGCCCTGGATTCTTTGCGCCAGGCCATTCTGGAGGAATACGGGGGTACGAACAGGATTGAGGAGCTGCCGACCTACGTCTGGATGGCCAAGTCTGGGGCAGAGGCTATCGACGCCGTGGAGGACGTGCTCGGTGAAACCCGGGACACATTGTATCTGAAATCAGGCCTCTTCCGTTTCGGCGCAGACACCCGAGTGCTCGCCTACGGCATCAATCGCACGGCCACGGGCAAATCCGTATACAATAACGTGAGCTGTTACGGAGCCCAGTACATCAACGGG